>CAUZQN010000413.1:0-3828 GCA_963581605.1 uncultured Binatia bacterium (SeqCode) | reverse complement strand
AGCCGCATCCGAAAATCTGGATGGCAGCCAACAGCCACGACACCCTCGACTTCGCGGTCAAGCACCGCACCTATGTTGCCACCCCGTTTGTCGGTGTAGGGCGGAGTCGAGAGTCGTATGAAGTCTATCAGCAGCTTGCCCAAGAACAGGATATCAGCGTACCCGAGGATTTTGACGACATGTTTGCCTCGGTGTGCGTGATCTATGTCGGTGAGAGCGACAAAAAAGCACACCAAGAGGCCGACGCAGCGGTGGACTACCACTTTGTTCGTGGGGCAGGCTCGTTTGACCTGGACACGGCTTCGCTGGTCCCCGGGCACATGACTGTGCGTGGGATGCGCCAGTGGCTCAAGAACATCACCAGCCAGGAGACTGGCAAAGGCATGCGCTATACGGTGGACGAGAGTATTGAGAACGGCACCGTCATACTGGGCAGTCCGGAGAGTGTTGTGGCCCAGATCAAACGTCAACGTGAAGAGGGCAAACGGGGCACGCTGCTGGCCATGTTTCAGTTTGGGAATCTAGCCGGAGAGCTTGCCACCCAAAACCTACGGCTGTTTGCCAGTGAAGTATTGCCCAAGATTCGAACGGTCTAAAGCAATAACTGCAGTTCAGCATTGAGAATGGATGAGACGCATGGATCAGGCACGAGTACAAGAAGCTGCTCAGCTACTGTGGAATGCCTGGCAGGATGGCCGCAAGATTGAAAGGTTGCCTGACGCGTATCGACCGCAGACCATCGAGGAGGGGTATGCCGTTCAGGCCATGCTGGCCACCTGTTCGGGGCAGTCCGTCTCGGGCTGGAAGATTGCCGCAACCAGCCAGGCGGGACAAGCGCATATTGGTGTGGCTGGGCCGTTGGCTGGGCGGCTGCTGGTGGGGAAGAGCAGCCGCAGTCCGGCAATGCTATCACTGCGTACGATTGGGATGCGCATGGTGGAGCTCGAGTTCGCCTTCCGGCTGGCTCGGGATCTACCGCCTCGTGGCCGCGAGTACTCGACAGACGAGGTCATGGCAAGCGTGGCCAGCCTCCATCCCGCTATTGAGATCCCTGACTCTCGATTCCTGGATTTTAGCAGTGTCGGCCCCCCACAGCTGATCGCAGACAGTGCATGTGCGGGATTATTCGTGTGGGGCAGCGAGGCGGCACCTGACTGGAGAGCTATCGACCTTGCCACCCAGCCCGTATCGCTCAGCCTGAACGGGGTGCGGGCTGGCGAGGGCTACGGCGCCAACGTGCTCGGAGATCCACGGATTGCCCTCACCTGGCTAGCCAATGAAGTGGCGGTGCGAGCAGACGGTCTAAAAGCCGGACAGATCGTTACTACGGGAACGTGTATTCAGCCCACCGAGATCGCTCCAGGTAGCCGAGTGCTCGGAGACTTTGGTCCATTGGGAACCGTCGAGGCGACGTTTACTGATTAATACGCAGAAAGAACTCATGCCTACCCATACACAGTCTGGTCACAAAGAGTTCTTATAGATCACCCCGTCTTTCATGACCAAGCACGGCCCTCCCGCCTCGGGCTGCAGGACGTTGACATCTTCAAGCGGATTTCCGTCAAAAACAACCAGGTCCGCGTATGCCCCTGGAGCGATCGTGCCCAATTTTCCTTGCTGGTTCAGGATCTCGGCATTCACTGCAGTCGCCGAGTGGAGGATGTCAAAGGGACTGAGCACCTCACGTCGGATCAGGAACTCGCGGCATTGTTGGGCGTGTAAGACGCCCAGCAGATCGGTTCCGAAACCCAGCTTAATCCCGGCGGCTTTGCACAGCTCAATGGAAGTGAGCCCAGCGGTCCGAATTTCTTTGAGCTTGGCAATATTATTCGCAGGGAGGCCCAATTCCTGCCCCATTTCACCCAGGGTTTCATACGTGACAAGGGTCGGGACGACATACGCTCCCCGCTGGGCGACTAATTCTGCCGTTGGCTGGTCAATCAGATTGGCATGCTCGATGGATCGCACCCCAAGCTTCACGACGCGGGCAATGGCCTCTGCGGTATATGCGTGCGCCATGACATAGGTGCGCCGCGAGGCAGCTTCCTCGACCGCTGCGCGGATCTCCTCGTCCGAATATTGCAGCATCCACACCGGATCGGTTGGTGACGAGAGACCGCCCGTTGCCATGATTTTGATCTGATGCGCCCCTTTGCGCAGCTCTTCCCGGGCGGCTTTACGAACGGCGTCCACCCCGTCTACTACCTGCGACAGGCTGCCCTGAAATCCACACCCGCAGGGCTCGAAATGCTTGACTGGACGTGTGTCGCCATGGCCGCCGGTTTGGCTCAAGGCCCGGCCTGAGAAAAATATACGCGGCCCCTTGATCAGGCCCTGCTCAACTGCGGCGGCTAGTCCGAAATCCGCTCCAGCCGCGTCACGTACGGTTGTAAAGCCGCGTTGTAGCGCAGCTTCTAAAAGCGTTCGAGCATGTTGACTCAAAAGAGACATCGGCCAATCGTCCAGGCTGGCAAGATTGACCTGGGCGGCATAGGCATGGAAATGGGCGTCGATCAGACCGGGCATAAGGAAACGGCCGCCCAGGTGGATTTCTCGGCCACTCACGATCTTCGATATATACATCCGCTCCGTCCAGAAGCTCCGGACTGTGGCCATCGAAGATGACACAATCGTGTAGGACTATGGTGCTCATGTCGGTCTCCTTCGTTTATTCTCACCCTCCTATAATGTTTTATTATGTATTGAAATGGTTATAGGTTGCGCTTTATACGTATTCCACACGACGGCTATTAAAAGCGCTGTCTGGCATTCTTCGGAGGAAACCCCAAATGAAAATTGAACCGCTCAAGGATCCGAGTCAGCTCTTGGACGTGGAGCGATTGGTCTACCATGCCCAGCGACCGGGATTTCGTATCGCCGAGCTGCAGCTCAGCGCAAGCCAGAAAGTTCCCTGGCACACCCACACCAACGTCCAAGATACCTTCTACGTTCTCCAAGGCCGCCTGCGGATATTTGTGCAGGACCCGAAAGAAGACGTCCGCCTGGCGCCCGGTGAGACCTACGCTGTTCCAGCGCGCTGTCCCCACCTCGTGACGAACGCTGGGGAGGAGTCAGTCATGTTCTTGGTTTTACAGGCCGGCGAATACGATTTTATTCCACTGATCTGACGCTCCGTGAGACCCCATTCCTGCACGGATACTGCTAAAAATGGGGACAGAAAGGACAGAAACGATTTCTTCTGGAAACTGAGTTGTGCACGGCTCGTACTGAGGCTGTTGTAAAGGAGACGATCATGCTGAAGACCGGTCAGGAGCATTTGGAGTCCCTGCGTGACGGACGGGTAGTCTATATTGGCAGCGAACGGGTCGACGATGTTACGAGCCATCCCGCGTTTCGCAACGCCGCCCGCACGGTGGCGGCGATTTACGATATGAAGGCGGACCCGGCGAATCGCGATGCGCTAACCTACGAAGAGGACGGCAGCCGGCACTCGATTTACTATTTACGGGCCAAGACGCGCGACGATCTGCAACGGCGTCTGGTCGGGCACAGAAAAATCGCGGACCTGACGTTCGGGATGTTCGGGCGTTCGCCCGACCACGTGGCCAGCTTCGTGACCGGCATGGCCATGAAGACGGACGAGCTCAAGCCGCCGTGCGGCAATCCGGACAATCTGCTCGCCTATTACCGCTATGTGCGTGACAACGATGTTTACACCGTCTACGCGGTGCTGCCCCCCCAAGCCGCGCGTGACCCAGAGTTCTACCAGCGCCAGAATCTTCCAGTGCCAACGCTCCGCGTGGTGGGCGAGGAAGACGACGGTGTCATCATCTCTGGCATGAAGATGCTGGCGACGGGGGCGGTCTT
>CAUZQN010000412.1:0-3840 GCA_963581605.1 uncultured Binatia bacterium (SeqCode) | reverse complement strand
AAGAACAGTACTTTGATGTCTGGCATCGTGCAGTGGCTGAAGCGGGTCGAACGGATTTACAGATATGTCATAACGAGTTCGTCTACGTCGGTGAGAGCGATGCCCAAGTCAAGGCCGACATCGAAGAATCCGTCATGTGGTATATCCGCACGGCGGCCAAGATCTGGGGAGAGCGCAATCGGGACAAGGTGACTGAACAGTATGCCAACTACACCGATATTCTGGAGTATCTCGACATCGTGCCATTTAGCGAGGTGTACGATCAGCTCGGCATGTTTGGCACCCCGGATAGTGTGGCCGAGAAGATGCGCTGGATGCGGGATGAAGGCGGCGTTGACTACATCATGAACTTTATGTGGTTTGGCGGTTTCGATCAGGACAAGGCGCTGCGCAATATGGAATTATTCGCCAAAGAAGTGATGCCCAGATTCAAAGGATCCAAAGAATTCAAAGAACCCAAAGAAGCACAGTCTGCGGAAAGTGTTGCGTAGCGAAGTTTACATAAGTGAACGCTCGCCATGAGTGAAGACCCGCTCTTCGAAGAAAGCATCCTCCCGTATCGGATCAGCCCGCAGCTGGTGGTACGGCTGATTGAGTTACGGCACGTACAGCTCGATTTTTCCCACTGTTCGTACTGTGGGGCCAATGACTATTGGCATCTCGCTTGGCCGGCCAGCTTGGCATTGTCACAATACCTGGCCTCAACCCAGTCTGCTGAATGGTGGCAGGGGAAGCAGGCATTGGTCATTGGTTGTGGGGCCGGACTCGAAAGCGTTGTGCTCTCCTCACTAGGTGCCAACGTGACTGCACTTGATCACATCCCCGAGTCCCTGCGGCTCGTGCAGCGTAATTGTGAGCTCAATGAAGTCCCCCGCGTCCAGGAACGCTGTTGTTGCTGGTTGGATGAGAATAGCAGGCAACAGGTTGGTCAGTATGATGTTCTTGTGGGGGCTGATGTGTTGTACGAATCAGCCGACGGCGTCTGGATCCACGAGTTGCTGACTACATTGTTGAAGCCTGGCGGGCTTGCATTCTTTGGTGATCCGCAGCGAGAAGGCGTCGCAACGTTTTTAGAACAACTTGCGGCCTCTCACTTTCACGTCCAGGTCCATCACCGCGAGACGGAATGGATGGCTGGACGTGAAGAGGTGGATGTCTACCAGATTAGGTCGGGATAGGGGTCTTAAAATGCCTCTGACTACGGGCGAGGTAATCTCGCTCCTACAGCAGTCTCGCTTCAATGGGCGACCGGCCGGTCGCCCCTACATTCGTAATGTGGAGATTCCTCCGTAGCTATACGTGCGGGGTGCCATCCCAGTCGTAACTGCCCTACGCGAAAATCTCGTCAAAAAACGCGCGCATGGCCTGCCACGAGCGCTCGTCCGCTTGCTTGTTGTAGCAAATGCCCGGTATAGAACCGTCAGCCTCCGGATTGGTAAAACTATGCACGGTGTTACCGTAGCTAATGACCTGCCAGTTAGCCCCAGCTTTGGTCATCTCTGCCTCAAAGGCATTGACCTGCTCGACAGGAACAAAAGGATCGTCCGCGCCGTGGCAAACGAGGACCTTTGCTTGCACTTTCCCTGACTCAGCGGGACTCTCCGTTTCCAGGGCACCGTGGAATGAGACCACGCCTTTGAGCGGTGCGCCGTCTCGTGCCATTTCGAGAGAACAGGTCCCACCCATACAATAGCCAATAACGGCGAGGCGGTCCGTATCAACCTGCGGCAGTGCAGCCAGTGTATCGAGCCCCGCACGGATGCGTTGGCGGAACTTGGTCGTATCTGCGCGTATGGCTCCGGCGTGTTTGATAGCTTCCTGGAGGTCGCTGACCTCCAGGCCGTTACCGTACGGATCGCCAGCCAGTGCAGCATAACCGAGGGCGGCCAGTCGCTGGGCACGTCCTTTGGCCTGTTTGCCCAATCCAAATGCCTCGGGCATCACCAGAATGCCCGGTCGCTTGTGATCGCTCTGGTCGTCCAGCGCCACAAACCCCTTTAGGGTTACATCGCCATCTTGGTATTCAAGACTTTCTGCCTTCATAGTATTTCTCCTTTCGTTAGAGGCTAGCGAGCCACACTGCCATCTTTTGTATCGATTGTAAAATTGTGCGCAATTTGCAAGGTCGAGAAGGAGAGCGGCTAATCTCTGTGCGTTTCTACTCCTTCTACTCTTGGAAGCCCAATACCTTTTTCAGAGCCTGAGCAATAGGCTGAGGCCGGGCGGCGACCCGCGTTCCGTGACGCAGGTAGCGGGTGGCCTGGGCCTTTTCCCCAGTTTGCAGTAACGCCTCCCCAATGGCCGTATATACTTGACTGTACGAAGGCTCAAGCTCAAGCGCACGGCGGTAGCCGTCTATAGCCTGGTCAACGTGACCGAGTTCGGCGTAGACCCGACCAAGGTCGAACCAGGCGACTGGCATGTTGGGTCGAGCCTTGATCACGCGCTGGAGGTGTTCAAGTCCGGTTTCATATTGACCCTGGCGCAGACGTAATAGGCCAAGATTGAACCATGCCTCTGCCCAGTCCGGCTTGGACTCCAGGGCGCGACGAATTGCCACACCGGCCTGCTCGTCTTCGCCCATTCCCACATGAGCAGTGCCCAGCCACATCAGGGCCAAGGAGTGATTGGGGCGTTGGTCGAGGATCAGCATGAGTCTATTTCTTTGCCTCAGCAAAATTGCGCCTTCTCAGCTGGCCTTTTACGAGCACAAGTGCCGGCGTGAGCTCTGACTGGGTAGGAGCAAGAATCTGTCCGAGGCGCTTGATAGCCGCAGTTCCGCTGGCAGCCTCGACCACAGTCGCGGCTCTATAGATCTCGCCCAGCATCCCGGCCGGCGCCCGCTGTGGTTCTAAAAAGAAGAGCTCTTCGATGATCGGCTGCGTCTCTTCAAGCCGGGCGAGAAGCTCGTTTCCCCCGGCTGCCGCTGGATAAGATGGTCGGTCATCACAACCTGGATGACATCCTGGGTCCGGCGGCGTGGCATGTGGCAGGCTACACAATCGCTCGACTCGATTGAAAAGCCCGGACCGTCTTGAGCTGCCCTCACAGCATGGGGTGCGCTCTGAGCTATGTGTTGCTTGGAGAGGGGCGGGTGCCGTTTTTCATCATGACAGCCCAGACATGCGGTACGATAGTGTGTGACGCGTTGGGCCTTGGGCACTTTGCGATGGGGATCGTGACAAGTCAAACAGTTGAGGGCAGCCTGACTTTTCAGAAAACACGGGCTCTGGCGTAGACGGTAGAAATGGTGATTGATTTCAAACCGTTCTGATCGTTCTTGGCCGGCTTCTTCAATATCCATGTGAACGAAGTAGCCTGCGAGCGATTGTCCCGGTCGGTACGAGTAGTCGCCGCGCCCAAAACGCCGAAGCCCAGGCAAGGCAACTGTGGGTTGGAGGTGGCATTGGGCGCATACGTCGTCCCGCCGCTGGGGCTCCAAGCGTCCCGGATTCACGATCGTCGCCCGTACCTGCTCAAGGACGACTTTCCCGCCAAACGCCACCCTGGCATGTTCTGCGCCCGGCCCGTGGCAGCGTTGGCAGCCGAGCCCCTCGGGCAGATCTTTTGGAAAGACCTGGGATGCAGCATAGGCATCGCTCCCTTCTGAGACGTTGGGATAGGCATTATGGTAAAACATGCACTCGCGTCGGACTCGCCGCTGAACACCCTGGTGCTGAGCCGTATCAAATCCGTGCGCCATACCCCAGCGCAGGGTTTGGCTATACCAGGCCAAGGGCAGCTGATACAGCTCTCCGCCTTCCGTTTGGTATAGATACGTCCGAGACGTGGCCCCGGAGCCGAGTATCCAAGCAACCTCTTGTTCAAAGACATTGATGG
>CAUZQN010000411.1:0-3845 GCA_963581605.1 uncultured Binatia bacterium (SeqCode) | reverse complement strand
GCGTCGGGGCGGTCGCAGCTTTACATTCTACCCCAATGCGAGTGCGGCCGCGCGAGAGCACGAGATCGATTTCGGCCCCATTAGTTGTACGATAAAAATTGGGCTGCCAGTCTGGGAGCGAGGCGACAATCTTACGAGACAGAGTGGTCTTACCACATTGACGTGGCCCGAGAAGGGCTACAGCCGGGAAATCCAGGAGACTTTCGGTGATCTGAGCGCTCATCTGTCTCGGTATTAAACCATGCATATTCCAATTATATCTTTCAATTTGCATCGTTGGAAGAGGCGTCAGGAGGTCGGTTTCTGCTCCGCTCACCCGGCCGACGAGCGTCTTCGTATCTCTGCACCGGCTTCGAGGTCCAGGGGTGACTCGCTGCACGGTAGCGCATATAACGCAATGCCTGGTGGGTTCGGCAGTAGAATTGGTTGACACGGACGATAGGCTGCCGTACTTACATTGTAATCACTACACGAGACGGAGCCGCTCTTCATGAAAATCAACATCGTACAAATTGGCAATTCGCGCGGCATACGCATCCCTAAAGCACTCTTAGAACAATGCCAGCTCCAAGACGCAGTCGAGCTGGAAATGCGTGACGACCATCTGGTCATCCGACGGATCATAAAGCCCCGGAGCAGCTGGGATGACGCCTTTCGCCACATGCACGAACATGGGGACGATGCACTGGTCGATGAAGGCGCTCTGTCGGCCACACAATGGGATACCACAGAGTGGGAATGGTAGTCGCCCGCTTCGAAGTCTACTTGGTTCGGCTTGATCCCACTGAGGGGCACGAAATCCAGAAAACGCGCCCCTGTGTGGTGATCTCGCCCGATGAGCTGAACCGGTATATCCGCACCGTCATCGTAGCCCCGATGACGACGAAGGGCCGTCCGTATCCAACCCGCATCCCTGCTCGATTTCAAAGAAAAAGCGGCCAGATCGTTTTGGACCAGCTTCGTACCGTAGATAAAACTCGCTTGGTGCGACGGCTGGGGAAAATCAGCGCTACGGCTGCGCGTGAAGTCTTAGCCATACTGGGGGAAATGTTCGCGCCGTAGTTGTTAACATTAAGACTCTTCAACCACAAACGGTTCGGGCTGCCACTGCCAATATGGCCGGGCCTCTCGCTGATGCCGCACGCCGTATAAACGCACCCGATCGGTCAGATTGAGCAGTAGCGGCATCACGTCCGTCCCGCGGATGTGTCCTAGTCCGCCTTGTATGACTGCGCGTTCGTGAAACGTGGAAACATTATCAGACAAGACATTTGGTCCGCCGGCAATCAGGATGGGAATGGCTTCACCCGAATGGATGAGCCTCCCGCTACTCGGGGTGGCATGATCACTGCTTACAACAACAAGCAGGTCGGATTCATTTTTGACGTGTTCAACGACCGGACCGAGTACGGAATCGAGCGCCTGGATGGCTTTCATTTTACCAATAGGGTCTTTTTTATGCGCAGCCACATCTGGCCCTTTGGCATGCACATGCACAAATTCGTAGCCCTGTTTGAACAGCTTGTCCGCCGTCTTCAACTTGTTCTGAAAATCTTCAGCTACGTCCGGGTTGTGACCTGTTGAGATAGAAGTCATGCCACACACACGGGCAATCCCCACGTAGAGCGGATAGTTTTCAACACTCGCCGCACGCAGGCCGTTCTGCTCCTGAAACGATGTGACGTCCGGTCGCACCGCCGCCCACTTGGTGAGCAAAAAATTTATGGGAGCCTGGCCACACGCGTGTCGGTCTCGATTGAGCGGGTGTGCTTGCAGACGCTGGTGCACCCACGCCAGATAGGCATTCAGCGCAGTTGCGGTACGTTGTGCATTGTATGGATGAGGGGATTCGGCCCACGGTTGTGCACGGGCAACGTAAGCATCGTTATAAAACGGATCAACATCCGTAATATCCCGGCTGGGATAGCCGGACAGGGTCAGAATCGCTTCGCACCGTCCGCATGAGGTGAGGGAAAACGTAATACCTTGTGTTTCAAACGCAGCGAGGTCGACACTCAGGGCAACACAGACCTGTGCATCTCCGTCCTGTCGTTTTTCCCATAACAAAGCGTCTCTGCGGATTTTCCCGTCAATGCGCGTTGTTTGTGCAAAACTCGCCAACAAAACAACGGACCGAGGAGGGACCTCAATATCCCGGCCTATGGCTTCGAAAGCAGCCCGTCCGGGGAATTGCTCCAAGGAATAGCCAAACAAAATAAAGTGAGATGTTTCGCTTTCGAGGGGGATCCCTGGTGCCAGCGGGGTCAGCAAGCCCGTGGTTCCGAGTGCGGCGAGTTGGTCGAGATGTGGCGCGTGCGCGGCTTCCAGGGGCGTTTTTCCACCTAAGGTGCGCTGCGGGCGATCCGCCAGACCGTCAAGAATGATGAAGAGGATGTTCACGGAGAACGTTACGCTTTTCGTGCTGAGTCTGTTTCGAGCCGTTTGAGTCGTTCTGATGCGTCAATTTCCAAGAGGACGCTCGCGACTCCGGGTGGGACCAGGTCTTGCCAGCCCACCCCTTGCGCTAAACAACGACGGACCTGTCTACCGCTAGCCCCTTTTGTTGCCCCCGCGTCGAGGACTTCGACCGGCCATCCAGCCTGGCGGAAGCGAGAAACTTTCTCGTTCTCCCATGCGGAAAACACACGAATAAACTGGAGAGTCTCTTTTGGGCAGTAATGAATCCAACGGTGTGGATGATGAATGGGAAAAGGCACGATAGACACACGCTTCAAATCAACCCTAGCCTCGGCTAAAGCCGCATGTATCATCCATTGCCGTTCAAAAAAAGTAAAGGGATTGGCCTCGGGCCGATGCCGGTCTGCATCGGCGCCCTCTTCACAGATCACTGAGGGGTCGGGATTCGTGATGCCGAGGATGAGATGCTCGCTACGCTTCAACGCAGCGAGGGTGTAGTCTAAATGACCACGGTGAAATGGCTGAAATCGCCCATGCACCATGCCGTAGCGAACGCGCATAGGCCGTTGCCTATCCCATGCGAACGGTAAGGGCAAGGAAATACGGAGCAAGAAGAGGTAAGCGATCTAGTGGTTCGAGGCAGTGGAGGCAGCGGAGGCAGTGACGGACGAGTCGGTCCGTTTACCGGTTGTCTCAACGTCTGCTTCCGCAGCTGTCTCGACAGGTGGCGGGGTGGCGCCGCCCTCGAAGACAAGACGCCCGGCTGCATTTTGGGCCTCGATCCGTACGGCAAGTTCAGGTGGAAGTTGGATCGGGCGCTCGCCGGGGAATTTCTCGGCTTGAATGGCCGGTCGCATAAAATATTCCTCCGGATAAGACACCATGGCCTGAGTCTTGATGGAGGTGTCGAGGTACCACTGGCGGCGCATAAAGTCTGGACTGAAAAAAACTGCAGCCTCTTCGGGTTTCCAGTCCATGACCTTGTGACTATCGTTGATCATATAGGACATAATATCGGTCCGCATATCCCAGTGGGTGAGAGTAAGAATGCCGTAGCCCCGTTCGTTCAGTCGTGGGTTGAATAGTTGGGCGAGACGGACCTCAATGTGATCCAGATTCCCATCAGGGCCGTACTGCTCAGCGCGCAAGAGAAAAAACGAAGATTTCTCCAGCCAATACAGGATGCGAGGGGCGTAGTAGTCGGGCAGCCACTCTTTGCGCGCGACAGCCTCGACCACATAGCACTCTACACCACCGTCCGCTGTGTAATGAGAATAGGTGTCACCCATCAGTTTGATATTTGCGGTCTGAACCTCACGGAACTGGCCGGATTCTCCATCGCGAAGAATGATGGTTGGGCGTGTATTCGGAAAACGAACCGTTCGGTAGAGCACGTCAGTCCCGAGGAAGCGCCAGGAGAATTCCCA
>CAUZQN010000410.1:0-3858 GCA_963581605.1 uncultured Binatia bacterium (SeqCode) | reverse complement strand
TGGGCATTGGTGGAGATTGCACACTTTCTGGCGCAAGATGGAAGACCAGCACGGCCCCCAGGTATGTAGCAGTCGCAGCACAAACCTCGGCGCTCAGAAGACCGAGTGTTTCCCCTAGGGCCATTCGGGTAGCTAAACGGGTAGCTGTTCGTGTGTGGGACTTGGTGCTACCGTGTATCACCAAGAGGTACAGACATGAGAGAGGAGTGTCTTTCGCCTAGGTTTAGCGCACTGTATAGCCCTCTATCACTATCTGTATCGCTCGGTAGCAAGGACACGGTTTGTATCGCTTGTACCGTGACCGCCGCCGCAGTGAAGCAATATTTTCCCTAGGACTGCTGAATGGCTGCCATCAAGGGTGCAATGGTACCGCTATCAAAATAATCGCACCATTTGGTTATTTTGCCGTTTGTGAGGGTGAATACGCCAAGGACAGGAAGCAGGACGCGGATGTCGCCCTTGACCCAGGTCTCCAGCCGTTCGTTTGTGACGACATCACCCGATGAGGAAGTATGCTTGATCTCCATCTTCTCCATCAGGTTCGCGTTGATGAAAGGATCAAGTACTTCATGAACTCCCGCATGACCATTCACCGGAGCCCAAGGCATGTTGTGATAAAAGACGTCCTCTGACAGATAGGATACGACCTTGCTCATATCTCCACTGGTCAATGAGTTACAAAAATCCGTCACGAATTGTTCATTATCGCTCATACGTCCTCCTTTTTTGTATGTGTGTCTCGCTAGCATAGGGCGCTAGCGGCTGCAAGTGTGAGTTCTATGCGTGAACGAGACCTGCTCGCTCTAGAGTTCGACAAAGTGCTGCAGTTGCTCGCCAACTATGCGCTTTCTGCTGCCGGACATGAAGCCTGCCTAGCCTTGCAGCCGCAGATTGCCGAATCTGTAGTGAAAGAAGACAGCGAGCGCACGTGGCAGTGCTTTCGTCTGCTCGAAGAACGCTTAAGCCTGCCCATACAGTCCTTTGCTGATATTCGTCCGACGTTTGAATGGGCGGACCATGGCGGCGCGGCACTGGAGGGACAGCCGCTGCTCGACATTCTTGAGGTGGTAACGCTGTCCCGAACCCTTGCCACGTTCTTCCGTCGAGAGGTGGCAGAGCACGATCTGCTCCAGGGGTACGCCGTGCGCCTCCCGACCTTTCCCGACCTGGAGGCCGCACTGCGTCGTTGCTTGGACGAAAACGGCAAACTCAAAGATGCGGCAAGCCCGACGTTGCGTTCGCTGCGCCGTCAGGTGCGAACAGTGGGCGAGGAGATCGAACAGCGCCTGCACCGTACGCTCCGCTCAAGCGAGGCCAAGGATGTTGTGACCGATACCTATGTCACCATCCGGAATAATCGTTTCGTGATTCCCGTCCGGCCGAATTTTCAGGCTCGTCTGCCCGGCATTGTGCAGGACCGCTCCGGGTCCGGTGAGACGGTGTTTATCGAGCCGCTGTTTGCCGTTGAACTCAACAACCGTTTACTCCTCACCCAAAAAGAGGTCACGGCCGAGGAGCACCGGCTCTTCGTGTGGCTGACCGACCTGGTGCGTGAGGAGCTTGAGCAGCTGGCCCAGGCTTTTACAACGCTGACTGAAATCGATGTACTGCACGCAAAAGTCACCTTTGCTCGGAAATACGGAGCGACCAAACCGCGCTTTGGTGCGACGATCCAGCTGCAGTCGGCTCAGCACCCATTGCTCATGGCAGCGGATAAGCCCGTTGTGCCCATAGACCTCATCCTCCCGGAGGCTAAATGCGGTCTTATCATCACTGGCCCGAATACGGGCGGCAAAACGGTCGCCCTCAAAACCCTAGGGCTCATGTGTCTCATGGCTCAGACGGGATTGTTGATTCCGGTAGATGAAGCAAACGAAATCCCCATTTTTCGGAGTGTGTTTGCTGATATTGGAGATGCCCAGTCCTTGGAACACAGCCTCTCAACCTTCTCGGCCCATATTACGAACGTGAGTGATATCTTGGCTACTCTTTCGGAGCCCGCCTTAGTCCTGTTCGACGAGCCTGGAGGTGGCACCGACCCGGTAGAAGGCGGAGCATTAGCCTGCGGATTACTGACCTTTCTCAAAGAGCGTAATGTCTCCCTTGCTATTTCCACCCACCTGAGTCCGGTTAAGCTTTTCGCCATGGCAGACGGCGGCTATCAGATTGCCGCCGTAGCCTTTGACCTGGAAACACTCAAGCCTCGGTATCAGTTGCAATACGATGTGATGGGTCAAAGTCTGGGCCTGCCCATAGCCCGCCGCCTGGGTTTACCCGAAGAGGTGTGTGTGGCGGCTGAAGCCACGCTATCCGCTGAGGCCCGCCAGTTTTCCGAGGCCCTCGCTCGGCTGGAAGAATCCTATGTCGCGCTTGGACGTGAACGGACCCAGGTCAGTGCAGAACGTGAACAAGCCACTGCCCTGCGTATCCGCCAGCAAGACTTACTCGTAGAAGCTGAGGAAAAACGTCGTCAGGTGTGGCAGGAAGAGGTGAGCGAAGCCAAACACCTGATTCGTCGGTTGCGGGAAGAAGGCCGAGATGCCATCGCGCAACTGCGTAAGAATCTGCGTACGCCGCATAGCTCGCCGGGCCGGGCGCGGAGTGAACTCTCGCAATTCCTGCATGAGCAAGAAAAGATCATCTCCGAGAAGGAGCGAACATTTCAGACCGATCCGGTTATTGATGCGCCGCTGCTGCAGATTGGAGACGAGGTTGAGATTCGGAATGGAAGAATCCAGGGTACCTTGATGACGCTGCATGGGCATAAAGCCCGGATTCGCTGCGGAGGGATGACATTTGAAGTCCCTGTTGCCCAGATCCGTCGCTCTCCTAAGAAAAAAGAGGCTCCGGTTGTTCATGTCGCGGTGGAACGAAAAGCGGCGGGCCGGCCTGAGATCAATTTGCTCGGGCTGCGGGTGCATGAAGCCCTGCCACGTTTGGAAACCTTCTTAGACCAGGCAATTCTCAACAACCAATCCGCCGTTCGCATTGTCCACGGCATGGGCACAGGCGCCCTCAGACGTGCCGTTCGAGAGTATTTATCGGAGTCGCCGTATTGTGCGGCCTATAACGAAGCGCCCCGGCATGAGGGCGGCAGTGGTGCAACCGTGGTAGAACTGACCGCATGAGAGTCTCCACCCGCGATGTGTTAGCAGAACTGCTGGTTGAGGCGTTGGACGATCCTGTTACCGCCGCGGTTGTGCACTGTCTCGCGGCATACGGACGAGCTTGTGAGTCTGAGCCTCATACACGAGTTGTTGATGAGTTGTTGCCGTCTGCCGAACCTATTGATCGGGAACTCACGCGACAACGACTTCAGGAGTGTGCGCTGCTGTCTTGGGACGAACAGGAAGCCGGGCAGGTGAACCTTGCCTCTGCGTTCGTATCTGAGTGGCCAGAGATCCGACCCAAGCTCACCCAGTACGCAGCCGCGTTAGACGACTGGTCCGGAGGAAGCGGGCAGTCTCGCCTTGATGTCATTGATATCGTTTTGCGAAAAGGTATTGTGCTTTTTAACCATAAGCTTTTCTTTGAAGTGCATGAGGTATTGGAGCCTGAATGGATGAAAGAACACGGCGACGTGAAAAGTTTCCTGCAGGGGCTGATCCAGATCGCTGTGGCGTTCTATCATCTCGGGCGACGCAACCTGGACGGCGCCCGCTCATTGCTGCACGAAGGTTTACTCAAAATCATCCCCCACTCGCCTGCGTTTCTTGGTATTGAATTGAGAGATTTTATTGCTGGCCTTGAGGTGTGTCGACAGACGCTGGCCCGTCTGGGCCCGGATACATTGGATCAGTTTCAGACGGATCGCATTCCGCGTATGCAGCGAGTTGGCTAGTTGGATATGCGGACAAG
>CAUZQN010000409.1:0-3860 GCA_963581605.1 uncultured Binatia bacterium (SeqCode) | reverse complement strand
CGCCATCAATCCCCGCAGTGAACAGGTACGTAAACGTCTCGGACGTCTCTACCTGGGTCAGAAGAAGCTTGATGACGCGCTGCACCAGTTTCGGGTGCTTGAGAAGATTGAGGCAGACCCACAAGAAACCCGACTCAAAATCAGCCTGATCTACCGGGAAAAAGGCAACTATGAAAAGGCGGGGACTGAACTCAACCTGGTCTTGGCAGCCCAGCCCAATAACCACAGAGCCAGGTACTTTCTTGGCGTCATTTATACGGAAGCCAAAGACGATGAGAAAGCGGCCGTCGAGTTATTACGTATTCCACCTGACTCGGAATATTTTGCTGATTCTCGCGTCTATCTCAGTTATATTTATCAACGCCAGGAGAAGCTCGACCAGGCCATTGCTGAGGTGGAACGCGCGTTGAGCGCCAAAAAGGATGATCTGGACTTGTTGGGTTTCCTCGCCTCACTACACCGAGAAAATGATAATCGCACCAAAGCAATCAGCATCCTTGAGAAAGTTGTCAGCCTCGCACCAGACAATGATCAATACCACTTCACCTTGGGAGCGGTCTACGATGAGCAGAAAGAGAAGGAGCGCTGCATCCAGCACATGCAAAAGGCGATTGCACTCAACCCCAAGAACGCGGCGGCGCTCAACTACCTCGGGTATACGTGGGCTGAGCAGGGCGTGCGTCTTGATGAGGCGGAGAGTCTCATTCGAGCCGCGCTGGCAATTGAACCAAACGATGGCTTTTATATTGACAGCCTGGGCTGGGTCTATTACCAACGCGGGGAATATACGGAAGCAATTCAGCACCTCGAACGCGCCGTTGAGCTGGTCGATGAAGATCCTACATTGATCGAACATCTGGGCGATGCCTACCACAAGACCGGACGGATCGCCGATGCATCCCGCATCTATCAGGAAGCAATGCAAAATACGTCGGAGGAATTTCAGATCCAGCGTTTGCGGACGAAGCTTAAGGCCTTGGCCTTGACGCCGGTCGAGGTTCAAAAGACGAGCGAAATGGGGCTTCCGTAGCGACGCCAGCGCAGGCTAGTGCGGTGTGTTCCTTCCCCCCGGATTGCCCGCAGCAATGGCAACGGCACTGCGTGCCGTCTCTCTGCTTTCTGCTCATCATTGTATGGGCAGGCGGCTGTACGACTAGGCGTCCGCCACACCCCCCTCCTCTTCCGCCGTCTGCTCTCCCCTCCGCCCAAGAATTGTTAGGGCCATTCAAAGCACGCCAACAGCATCTGACCGGTCTGCGCGGGCTCGCCCGGGTGACCTACCAGGACACACAAGAACGTGGTTCGGCGAGCCAAGCGGTCGCAATTGCCGCGCCGGATCGATTTCGTCTCGAATTATTTTCTGTGCTCAGCGTAGCGGCTATCCACACGTGTGACGGGCAGATGCTGGCTGCGTATTTCCCACGCGACAACGTCATCTACCGCGGAGCGGCAAGCCCGCTGAATATTGCACGCTTTACTCGGCTGATGCTATCTGCACGCGAGATTACCCGCTTGCTGTTGGGCTTTCCGATTTTTTCTGTAGAGGGAGAAAGCGAAACAACGAATACGGTTCGCCTTGACCCCAACGACGACACCTATCGGCTCGACCTTCCAAAGTCCGACGGCAGCGTAGCGGCGCTCTGGTTTGACACCAACACAAAACACCTACGCCGCTGGGCTATGATTGCTGCCGATGGCAGCACCCAGACGCTGGGGCAGTTAGCCGACTACCGGCAGGTGCAAGGTCTCTCTTTTCCGTTTTCCATTACCTTGTCTGACGCGCACGAGGCCCAGCAGGTCTCGCTCGTGTATAAAAACGTCGAGCTCGGCCCCGCTCTCCCCGATTCGCTCTTTAGGCTGACTCCGCCCTCAGGCGTACAGGAGATTGATATTGACGCACATCGACCACACTCGCCACACTCGCCACACTCGCCACACTCGCCAGACGGGCGACGGCTAGTCCTGTGCGTCAGCGTCCTTGAAGACCAGGGCAAAGCCGCGGCGGAATAACGTAAATTTGCGGTCTGCGGATTGAGCATAACGCCCAGTTTGGCCCTGGCCCTTTTGGAGGACCCAGTCTGGGTAAGAATCTTCCATATTCATATGCTCAACATCCTGTGGCGGCAGTAAGACCACGGCATCCGCACCCACTTCACACGCTTTATCCCGAATGAGAGCGTTCATTTTTTCCAACCCGTCAAATTCATTGCCATACGAGACGATGTGAACAAACACATCGTACGGCCGAGATGGGGGTTCGGTCAGCATGCCAACCTGACAATCCGCCGGACGCGACTCCGGATAGATCGGCGCAATCCGCTCTTCAATAGTCATCGGTTTCGCAGGACGCAGAAAACAACCGCCAAGAAAACTGATACAAATGAATAGCCAACCATAGGATCTGCGCATACTTCTCTCCCTATTTACTCTTGTCTCCGCAGAACTGGAGTCTATACCGGACCGTACAATAGATCGCCCCTTGCCAGGACGCAACGGCCGCACCAGGGCAGCGCTAATCCCGCAAGAGTCTGCGCGCAATCACCCAACGATGGATTTCAGTCGGTCCTTCAAAAATCCGCATGGGACGCAGACGACGATAGATAAACTCAAGTGGCATTTCTTTTGACATGCCCATCCCGCCATGCATCTGCATCGCCCGATCAGCAACGCGAGTGGCCATTTCTGTGGCAAAGACCTTGAGCATGGACGCCTCTTGCCGCACGTCATCACCCTGGTCGAACTTCCACGCCCCGTGATGAGCCATCAGTCGCGAGGCGTGGATATCGATGGCCGAGTCCGCAATAAACCACTGAATAGCTTGGCGGTCGGCTAACTTCTGGCCGAAGGTCACACGCTGTTTTGCATAGTCCACCATCATATCCAGACAGCGTTGAGCCAAGCCTACACACCAACACCCGATCTCTAAGCGCCGGACGGTCAGCCGGAGTTGCATGGGCGCAAACCCCTGCCCGACTTCACCCAGCACGTGAGAATCCGGAATAGTCATATCCTCAAACACCAGTTCCCAGGGGGCGTGTCCACCGATGACCGGAATTTGGCGCTGCAGAATGAAGCCGGGCGTACCTTTATCCACCAAGAAAGCGGTAATCCCGCCGCGCGTGCCTTTCTCTTTATCCGTTACGGCCATCACAATGGTGAAATCGGCAATATGCGCGCGTGAGATCCAAATCTTCCGACCGTTGATCACCCATTGGTCACCTTTTTTAACAGCCGTGGTTTGCATGCCGGCTGGATCCGAGCCTGCCCCCGGTTCAGAGATAGCAATAGCTGACTGCGCCTTCCCTTGCGCATACGGCAGCAGATATTTCTCTCGCTGCTCAGGCGTACACGTTTGCATCAACATGTGTAGATTCGGAGCATCAGGCGGAAGGGTAAACGGCGTAATCGTTTTGTACAGCTCTTCGATAGCGAGACATTTGGGCAGCGCACCTAGATTCAACCCACCAAACTCTTCCGGCACGTCGAGGCCCCATAGGCCAGCTTCCCGTGCGACTGAAAGCAAGCGCTCTTCGGCTTCAGGCGGGACGAGGTCCTCACCCGTCATCCCTTGCGTGTCACGCTCCAATACCGTTGCCTCAAGCGGCAGCAGTTCTTGACGGACAAAACGACGCACGGTGTCCTGCAACATGCGGTACTCTTCGGGTAGTTCAAAATCCATGCGATTCTCCCTGTGCGTGCTAACGTCGGCCGTACTGTAACAAGATCTCGGAGAGAAAGGCAGAGGCGCGTGCCCTTCAGCCCAAGAGCATACTCTGAAAACACGCGACACATGAGAGACGCAAGAGCAGCACTCGAAAGAGCAGCCCTCATGGAGAGCAGTCTTTTCGCCTAGACACGGA
>CAUZQN010000408.1:0-3865 GCA_963581605.1 uncultured Binatia bacterium (SeqCode) | reverse complement strand
CCGACGAAAGCGGTACTTGCTCGGTCTTCCTTTGCGCCCATCGCTGCGGTGACATCAGCCCGTCCAAGCGTTGCGCCCGATGTCAACATCAGCAACAGGAGCGAGAGTGAAAAAATCAGTACGGTCTTGCTGTACACCAAAGAGAATGCGGATTTCATATTACCAACCAAGATACCCATTCTTGTGCTCCTTGACACTTCCCCTCCTTCCGCAGAATAATCTCCTTCAAGGAGGAAGACCGTATGCGAGACAATACACTCAAGAAAACGATGAAGGCCGGTGAGTTCGCCCTAGGCACCCTGGTCTGGGATACTAAGAGTCGCGGTGCGATTCATACCCTAGCTCAGGCCGGAATGGACTTCATCATGATCTGCACCGAGCACTCATCCTATAACCTGGAGACAGTCGTCGACCTGGTCACGTATGCCCACGCCGCAGGCATCACGCCGGTGGTCCGGATTCCCGATCTTGAATACGAGCACGTCACTCGTTTGCTCGACAGCGGTTGTCAAAGTCTTATCGTGCCACATGTCAAAACCGGTGCCGAGGTCCAGCGGTTCATCGAGATGGCGAAATACCATCCTGACGGCAAACGTGGGACTGCCATCTATCTTGGCCCCAATACTGACTATGAAGACGTGGATACGGTAACTGCGATGGATCATGCCAACACGCACACTCTGCTCGGAGTCATTATCGAGACCAAAGAAGCAGTCGAGAATATGGACGAAATCCTCATACCCGGTATCGACCTGGTCCTGGTCGGACATCAAGATCTGGCCCAGAGCTTTGGCGCGCCGGGTCAGTTCAGTAACCCCAAGCTGCGTGAGGCTACTGCCCAGGTGAATGCATTGTGCAAAGAGCGCGGCATCGCCACCGCCGCTGCCATCACCCAACTCGACAATGTCCAAGCCATTCTCGATACTGGGGCGCAGTATCTCCTATACGGAACCGATCTGATTCTGCTCCGTCGAGAAGCGCAACGCGCAGCCGAAGCATTGGCCCCATTTCGCAAGAGATAAGCCGTTTGCCTCTTTACCCTGGGCCTGCAGTTGCGATACACACAGCAGAGTACTCGGGGAGCCTACCCGCATCAGACGTGGCCAAAGGAGGTCAGCATGAAGTTCGGTATTTTTTATGAATTATCCGTTCCACGACCGTGGGACAAAGAGGCCGAGCGTACGGTGTATATGAACGCGCTGGAACAGGTCCGGCTAGCCGACGAACTCGGGTTTGATCAGGTCTGGGCCGTCGAGCACCACTTCCTGGAGGAATACTCGCATTGTTCCGCACCTGAACTTTTTCTGACTGCGTGCGCTATGCAGACCAAGAACATCAATGTCGGACACGGCATTGTGATCTGTGTGCCGCAATTCAACCATCCGGCTCGGATTGCCGAACGTGCCGCCGTGCTCGATATTCTGTCCGGCGGACGGCTTCAGTTCGGGACCGGCCGGTCAGCCACCTGGACCGAGTTGGGCGGTTTTCAAGCCAACCCGGACGAGACCAAGAAAAGCTGGGACGAATTTGTCCACTGCATCCCCAAGATGTGGACCCAGGATCGGTTCGGCTACGAAGGCCAGTATTTCTCCATGCCGTCACGAGCCGTGCTGCCCAAGCCGTACCAAAAACCGCATCCGCCCATGTGGGTTGCCGTGACCAGCCCAGGCACGGAACTCGACGCAGGAGATCGCGGCATCGGCTGCCTGGGCGTCACCTTCGCCAGCTTTGCCGAACAGGAAGCCAAGGTCAAAGAGTATCGGCGACGAATACAGAATTGTAACCCGGTTGGCTCGTTTGTGAATGACCAGGTTGCTACGGTCAACTTCCTGTATTGTCACGAAGACAATGAAACCGGAGCGAAAATCGGCATGCATATGATCGGCCACTTCAACTATATGGCGGCCCAGCTCGATATGGCCAAAGAAGCCTATCCGGCTAAATCGTACCCTGCAGCCGGCCTACTCCCTTCGCTCCGCCGTCAAGCTTCAGCCCCAGGTGAGCAAGCCAAAGCGCCGGAAGGCATTGCCGTCGGCAACCCTGAGCATCTGATAGGGGAACTCAAGAAATGGGAATCAAGCGGTTCCGATCGGGTCAATTTCTTACTCAACGCTGCAGAAACTATTCCACAGGCACAGGTTCTGGATAGCCTGCGCTTGTTTGCTAAAGAAGTCATGCCGGCGTTTGCCGACTCCCCGCCGCAACACGCGGCCGCAGGAGGAGCCAGCTAATGCCGGTGTTTGGAAAACAAGATGTCGAAGCCGCGGCGGCCCGGGCTCCCCTCATGACCGGCTTCGACACCGATTCCTGGGAACTTAAAGGCGCGCAGATCCTTCAGCTGAGTTACGAGATCGCTGAGGAACCGGCGGAGTGGTTGATTCCTCCGGCCCTGCACCCGAGCATTCCACCCTACGTCACATTGTCCGTCATGCAGTATCCGGACAGCCAGGTCGGGCCGTTCGCATTGGCCCAGGTCCGCATTATTGTCCGCGCAGGCATTCGGCCACGCGGCTACCTCTTGGGCGCATACGTGAATTCGGACAAAGCGGCTCAAGAGCTCCGCGCTCGCTGGGGCTTTCGTGTCGAAACCGCCATAGTTTCACTTCAGGCGCGCCATGACCGAGTGATCGGCACGGTCGAGCGCAACAGCGAAACTATCCTAGAAGTCGAGCTGGAGAACCCCGAGCACATTTCAGGCGCAGATGTCACCTACCTCGCCAGCCTGCACTTAGCCCGCGTCCAAGACCGGGACACGCCGGTCGTCGTCCAGGTCGATCCGGAGTATGTGTTCCACAATGCCCAACGAGGCAGGCCGCGCATCATCGCGTTTGAACCCAGTGCATGGGGCGGGGACGGACGACTACGTTACACCTCACCGATCATTGCCACCATGACGCAGTGCGATACCGACCTACCCCGGTTACGCTTCGCCCTCGACCCATCCCAACCTGCGGCCACCGGTGGCTGGAGACTGGCTGCATAGAAAACCGGCCCCTCCCCCCTGGATTCCCGTTTTCACGGGAATGACCGTCCTCGTTGTGTCATACCTGCGCAAGCAGGTATCCAGGCTTACGGGACAAGACGGAGTTTCGCCAGACGTTTAGGCGTCCTAAGCAACGATAAGCGGTTGAATATTGAATTCAGTTCGAATCTCTACAAGTGGCACATTAAAATATTCTTCAAACGATGACCAAGGCCAGCGTTTTTTCATTGCTAAGCACCTGCTTAATACACGCGGCATAATGATCAATGATTGGAAAGATGTCACGATAATTAATTTCCAGCTAATTTCATTAACAATTTCGTAAGTCTCTTCTCTAGAATACGCAGCAATGTGTTTCCAGAAGCCCAATGTCGTTCCGAACGCTGTCCACATTTTTACCATGCCTTCATTGAGCAGCGACGTATCACACGCAAATACAACATGGGCGATATCATGACATCCAAAAAATACTTCTGAGTCTGAAGACATCTCGCGCTTATACAGTATTTTTGAATTAAGCTCGTGATACTCTGCCAAAGCTTCTTTCAGGGTTAATTGAGATGCCAGTTCTTGGTACTGTGCCATGAGTTCCCCTTCTCTCACCTAGCACCCTCACGTAATCCGAATTGAGATTATTCGAGGAATTCGGGAGCCTCACGCCCCAGAATCCGCTTGATTGCCTCCAGATGGAGGGAGGCTTGTTGGCTGCCCGCTTCAAGCTGCTCGTGCGTTCGACGGCACACCGGGTCGGGGAGCCGCTTGAGTGGCGAACCTGTCGATTGGGCCAACACCTGAATCATGCACGCCCGCTCCAGGTAGTATAAGTCGTCGAACGCGGTCGCAACGTCTGGCCCAGTAACAATCACGCCATGATTGGCGAGA
>CAUZQN010000407.1:0-3870 GCA_963581605.1 uncultured Binatia bacterium (SeqCode) | reverse complement strand
GAGACAGCCAAAACAGGCCGCATCGGAGACGGAAAAATATTTGTCACCCCGGTCGAAGAAGTGATCCGCATACGGACAGGAGAACGCGGAGAGGGCGCGCTGTAATCCGCGTCACGCAAGAACGCAAGTATTACGCTAAGGAGGACAGGGTCAATATGACACCACAAGAAGCTATCGCACTGGCAAAAGAAAAGGGCGCCGAGTTAGTCGACCTCAAGTTCATGGACTTAATCGGCACCTGGCAACACTTCACCATCCCGATGAGCGAATACGATGAAGCTCTCTTCGAAGAGGGATCAGGCTTCGACGGATCATCCATTCGTGGCTGGCAGCCCATCAATGCCTCGGATATGCTGGTCATGCCCGATCCCAGTACGGCCGTCATGGATCCGTTCTGCGAAAAGCCAACGCTGAGCTTGCTGGGGAATATTGTTGACCCGATTACCCGAGAGCCATATTCACGCGACCCGCGCTGCATCGCCAGAAAAGCGGAAGCCTATGTCCAGTCGGGTGGTTTTGGCGAGGTTGCCTATTTTGGTCCGGAGCCGGAATTTTTCATTCTTGACGACGTGCGCTACGATCAGAATGCCTATGAAGGCTATTATCATGTGAACTCGGTGGAGGGCATATGGAACTCCGGCCGCGATGAGAGGCCAAACCTCGGCTATAAGCCGCGCCACAAAGAAGGCTATTTCCCGGTTTCACCGCTGGATTCCTTCCAAGACATTCGGACTGAGATGGTTCAGACCATGGAGCAGGTCGGGCTGCGGGTTGAAAAGCATCACCACGAGGTGGCGACTGCAGGACAGGCTGAAATCGATTTACGCTTTCTCCCTCTGGTTGAGATGGCAGATGCTCTGCAATGGTTTAAATATATTGTGAAGAACGTCGCCAAAAAGCATGGGAAAACCGCGACCTTCATGCCCAAACCGCTGTTCGGCGACAATGGCTCGGGCATGCACGTTCACCAATCGATTTGGAAAGACGGCATCCCGCTGTTTGCTGGTGACGGATACGGTGGGATGAGCGAACTTGCCATGCACTATATTGCTGGCATCCTGGTCCACGCGCCTGCCATCTGCGCGTTTGCCGCCCCGACGACAAACTCTTACCGCCGCCTGGTCCCGGGTTTTGAAGCACCAGTAAACCTGGCCTACTCTTCCCGAAACCGTTCAGCAGCCGTTCGCATCCCCATGTATTCGATGAGTCCTAAGGCCAAACGCATTGAGGTCCGCTTCCCTGATCCCACGGCCAATGGCTACCTGGCCTTCTCGGTCATGCTCATGGCCGGTCTCGACGGTGTTGAACGCAAACTGAATCCTGGCGATCCGCTGGATAAAGACATCTACGCACTGACGCCGGAAGAGCTGGCCAATGTCCCGTCCGTGCCCGGCTCAC
Source organism: uncultured Binatia bacterium (SeqCode) (assembly GCA_963581605.1). GTDB lineage: Bacteria > Desulfobacterota > Binatia > Bin18 > Bin18 > Bin18. Next base: position 2,472 of record CAUZQN010000407.1, on the reverse strand, counting down.
TAGAGGATGCTCTTGCTGCGTTGGAAAAAGACCATGACTTCTTGTTAAAAGGCGATGTCTTCACGCAAGATGTGATTGAAACCTGGGTCGAATACAAACGTACGCAGGAGATTGACCAACTGCGCCTACGCCCCCACCCTTATGAATTTGCGCTTTATTACGACGCGTAAATCGTCGAATTGATGTTCGTTGAGATAGTTCGCTGAGAGAGCCCCGGAGGACATATTCCTCCGGGGATTTTTTCATCTCCTTCCCCGCTCAACTCCTTGACAAATTCGAGCATCTCAGGCAGACAAGAGTGGCTTAACTGCCCTCGTTTACTGAATAAACTGACTACACTGAAGCAATCGGATAAGGAGAGAAGGACATGTTACTGGACGGCAGAGTCGCTATTGTGACTGGAGCAGGTCGCGGTATTGGACGCGAAGAATCGTTGCTTCTTGCTCAAAATGGGGCCAAGGTCGTGGTGAACGATCTGGGTGGAAGTTTTGATGGAACGGGCTCAGATAACAGCCCAGCCCAACAAGTGGTCGATGAAATCAAAGCCGCAGGTGGAGAGGCCGTTGCGAATTTCGAGAGCGTAACGGATTTCAAAGGTGCCAAGCGTATTGTCGAATGCGCCATCGACTCTTTTGGCAAGCTCAACATCCTGGTCAACAACGCGGGCATCCTGCGTGACCGCATGATCTTCAATATGTCCGAAGAAGAGTGGGATACGGTTCTGAACGTCCACCTCAAAGGGTCTTTCAACTGCGCTCGGCACGCCTGCGAATACTGGCGCGAGCAGCACAAGCAGGGAAATATCTTGAATGGCCGCGTGATCAATACCTCGTCAGACGCAGGCCTGCTCGGCAGCCCAGGCCAACCGAACTACGGCCCGGCAAAAGCCGCCTTGGCAACACTGGCCATTATCATTGACCGCGAGATGCAGAAATATGGGGTCACAGGCAACGCCATCGCTCCGCTTGCCCGCACGCGTATGACCGTGGATGCGACGCCGCAAACCGCCGGGCTTATGGCAGGGCCGGAAAAGGAAGGCGAACACGATTATTTCAACCCCGGTCATATTGCCCCATTAGTGGCGTGGCTTGCGAGTGAAGATGCGGCGGATGTCCACGGCGAAATATTTCGTGTGGGCGGCGGCTGTGTGTGGCTCATGCAGGGCTGGCATTCTGTGGGAACCGTCAAGAAAAAAGGGACGTGGGCAGCCGCTGAGCTTGGTGAGAAACTCAAAGTCGAACTCAGTAAGGGCAACACAGCAAAAGAAGACCTTGGGTCTGTATTTAAATCGCTTAAACAAGACTAAACCAGAGCGCAACATTGCGCTCGCACGTAAGGGCAGGGGCTGGACCCTGCCCTCTTTCTTTTTACTCAGAGGGTATCCCATATAAAGGGGAAAGATTCTTCGCGGCGCTCAGAATGACAGAACCGGCGACACAACAATCTGCCTACACTATTCTCATCGTTTGCCACGCCAATACGAGTCGCAGTGTGATGGCTCACGCCTTATTGGAAAAGATGTTGGCCGACCGTGGCATCCGGAATATTACCGTTCGTTCGGGCGGCATTGCCATCTATGCCAGAGACGGTATGATCGCTTCTCTCGATGCTGATTTCATCCTGCAAGAGCATGATATCCATATCAACCGTGAGGAATTCGTTTCGACTGACCTCAAACGCCATCGCGATTTCATCGCAAACGCGGATTTGATTCTCACCATGACTCACGAGCAGAAATCCATGCTCGATGCCTACCCCGAAGCAAACGGGAAGCCCGCTTTCACACTCAAAGAGTTTGCAGGCGAGGACGGAGATATTGACGATCCTGCCACGCAGGGCGAGGAAGCCTTTCGTGCCCGTATGGTGGAGATTAAGCACTGTCTTGAGCGTTCCTTTGAGGATCTGATACAGCGGGCAACATGACCTTCTTTACCAACCCAGCTGACGACACGATTCGGGACATTCTGACAACACCGCGCAGCATTGCCGTCGTCGGCTGTTCACCCGATCCCAGTCGGGACAGCCATCAGATCGCGGCTCTCCTTAAAGCCAAAGGCCATACCATTATTCCCGTCAACCCGCATTGCCAAGAAGTGCTGGGCGAGCGCTGCTTTCCGAGTCTTCGCCAGGTCCCGGAGACCGTCGATATGGTTGACGTTTTCCGGCGTTCAGAGTTCGTTGAGCAGATTGCGGAGGATGCCGTTTCCATCGGCGCCTCTATCCTCTGGCTCCAGCTCGGAGTCATTGACGAAACCGCAGCACAAAAAGCGCACGCAGCCGGTCTCACGGTCATTATGGACCGCTGTCCGGCCATCGAGTACCGGCGACTGTTCTCACCCCCATTCGGCACCCATGTCTGATCACCCACAGAGTAAGATCAAGCCCTGGCAACGGCTGGACTCAGAAACAGTCTACTCGTGTAGAATTTTCTCTTTGCAAAAAAATCGTTCGCGTTCTCCACGGACCGGAAAA
>CAUZQN010000406.1:0-3887 GCA_963581605.1 uncultured Binatia bacterium (SeqCode) | reverse complement strand
CGCCCGGTGGCTCTTTGAGGAGGCAGACGAGAACGTGGTGTACACTGCCTGGGAAGACCTGCACTGGGCCGATCCGTCCACGTTGGAGTTCTTGACCCTGTGTCTCGACTACGTGCCCACGGCACGGATGCTGGCGCTGCTCGTCTTCCGGCCCGAGTTCACACCGCCCTGGGGGACGCGCTCGTATCTGAGCCAGGTCACGCTGGGGCGCCTCGGACGTGCGCAGGTGGAAGGCATCGTCGAGCGCGTAACCAAAGGCAGAGCGTTTCCAAGCGCAGTGGTCGAGCAGGTGGTGGCAAAGACGGATGGGGTGCGGCTGTTTGTGGAAGAGTTGACCAAGATGATTGTGGAGTCGGGAATGCTGAGAGCTGTGAACAGCCACTATGAGCTGACGGGCCCGTTATCCGCTCTCAGCATTCCCTCTACCTTGCAGGACTCGATGATGGCCCGACTGGACCGGTTAGGGACGGCCAAAGAGATCGCTCAACTGGGGGCCGTGGTGGGAAGGGAGTTCAGTCACGAGCTGCTGCGAGCAGTCTCGCCAATGGCGGAGGAAGCGCCGCAGCAGGGCCTACAGCAGTTGGTAGACGCCGAGCTTATCTACCGGCGAGGGCTGCCGTCTCAGGGAAGCTACCTCTTCAATCATGCCCTGGTTCAGGACACCGCCTACCAATCTCTGCTCAAGAGCACCCGGAAGCATCATCATGAGCAAATTGCCCAGGTCCTGGAGGACCGGTTTCCCGAGGCGCAAGAGACCCAACCCGAACTCTTGGCCCATCACTACACCGAGGCGGGGCTTCTCGCGCAGGCTATTCCCTACTGGCAGCAGGCGGGACAACGCGCCGTGCAGCGTTTGGCCAATGCTGAGGCGGTCGCTCACTTCACGCAGGGGCTGGCCTTGCTCCAGACCCTGCAGGACACTCCGGCGCGTGTTCAACAAGAACTACAGCTGCAACTTGCTCTCGGCCCACCTCTGATAGCCATCAAGGGCTATGCCGCTCCAGAAGGGAAAGCGACGTACTCCCGGGCACTCGAACTGTGCAGACAGCAGGGAGAAACACCGCAGCTCTTCCCGACGCTACTTGGACTGCGGGCGGCATATGTAGCCCAAGGGGACAACATATGCCGCCCGTGAGGTGGCTGAGCAGTGTCTGCGTCTCGCCCAGAGCGTGCAAGATCCCACCATGTTGTTGCTGGCCATCAGGCGATGGGGGGCACCTTGTATTTTCTGGGCGAGTTTACTTTGGCCCGCAAGCATGTGGAGCAGGCCTTGACGTTATACGACCCGCAGCAACACAATCCCTATGCCTCCAAATTTCCCTTGGACCCTGGCGTTGTCTGCCTCGCCGTTCTTGCCTGGATTCTGTGGTATCAGGGCTATCCAGAGCAGGCGCTAAAGAAGAAGACTGAGGCTTTTACCTTAGCCAAGGAGTTGTCTCATCCCCTCAGCCTTGCCTGGGCGTTGAACTTGGCGGCCAAATTACATCTGTGGCGCCGCGAGGCCCCGGCCGTACTCGAGCAGACCAAGGCCATGCCGCAACTCGCCGACGAACACGGCATGCCATACTGGTTGACCGAGGGTGCGATGATGCAGGGGTGGGCACTGGCAGAACAGGGCCAGGTACAGGAAGGTATTACGCAGATGCGTCAGGGCTTGGCTGACTGGCGCGCTATGGGATCCGGAGTGGCAGCGTCGTATTTTCTGTCTTTGCCAGTTGAGGCCTATGGGAAAGGGGGACAGCTAGAGGAAGGGCTCACCATACTCGCCGAAGCATTAGCGATCATACACAAAACAGGAGAGGGCAACTCCGAGGCCGAGATCTATAGGCTCAAGGGGGAGCTGACGCTTCAAGAGTCGAAAGTCGAAAGTCACAGGTCACAGGTCCAAAGTCAAAAGCCTGTCCTGAGCGACGCCGAAGGATCGCAGGGCGAAAAAGAGGCGGAAGCCTGTTTCCACAAAGCCCTTGAGGTTGCCCGAAAGCAACAGGCTAAATCCTGGGAGCTGCGCACCGCCACGAGCCTAGCCCGGCTGTGGCAAAAGCAGGGTAAGAAAGAAGAAGCCCACGACCTGCTGGCCCCCGTCTACGAGTGGTTCACCGAAGGGTTTGATACCAGAGATTTGCAAGAGGCCAAGACGTTGCTGGACGAGTTGTACTGAGTCAGCGTAATCCTCTCCTGCACTCGCGTGGATCGTCATTGAATGTATATACAAAACGCATTACAATGGACGTTGATTGGGATGGGGCTAAGCGCCTACGCAACATCGCCAAGCACGGCTTTAATTTTCTATGGGCCGATGAGGTATTGCTAGGAAATCATGTCCTGATCCCCGCGCGCTACGAAAACGAGGAGCGTTTTTTAGCCGTGGGGAAGATCAAAGGGCGCTTTGCCACGGTCGTCTATACGATCCGAGATGGCCGTTACTGCATTATCTCCATCAGGAGTGCACGGCATGAAGAAAGGCAACACTATCACACGCACTACTCTTGAAGCGCTGGCAGCCAAACGGCAGCAAGGCGAAGACCGGACCGATTGGGCCAAGGTCGATGCGATGACAGATGAGAAGCTGGAAAAGCTGATCGCAGACGATCCCGGGGAGCGCGACCTGAAGCCGGACTGGACCAAGGCCAAGCTGGTGCTCGGTATGCCGAAGAAAGCGATTTCCCTGCGGATGGACCCCAATGTCTTGGCGTGGTTCAAACAGCAGGGAAAAGGCTATCAAGCGCGGATGCGGGCAGTGTTGCGGGCCTATATGGAAGCCCATCAATAGGCTGGCAGGCCACCCCTCTCGATATAAAAGATCCGTTGAACATTTTCTGCCTAATGATTGCCCTCGCCCTCACTCCGCCAACGGCACAACACCCATGATCACCGGCTCGTCACTCACTACTCGCGTCGTATGACCTTGGCCGGTGGTGTCTTCAACTAAGCGCGCGTCGCCGGGCCCAAAGCGACGTTTGGTTCCGTCACCGAGGCCGATTTCTAATTGACCGGATAGAATAATAACGTATTGACGGCGCGGAGCAGGATGCCAATCCATGAAGGTTCCGACCGGCACTTCTACGAAAGAGATATGTGAAGTCGCCTGCGACTCGGTTAAAGCCGGGTGGGAACTAAGCGTTTGGTCTTCAAAATGTGATTGTCCGTCGTCTCCGGTATACAGTCGATATAGTCCCATAGTGTTCGCCCCCTTTTTCAGGCTCGTCGCTCTTGCGATTCAGATCCACTATGGGCATGATCTCATCCGAAACGTCAAGGAGGGCTAAGGGGGATTTATAATGGCAGATTCAGCACAAGACAAAGTTGCACTCGTGACGGGCGGCAGCTCAGGCATTGGCCGAGCAACCGCACTGGCCTTTGCCCGTGAAGGGGCCAAGGTTGCGGTTGCCGATCTCAATATTGTGGGCGGAGAAGAGACCGTTGCTTTAATCAAAGGCGCTGGCGGTGAGGCATGTTTCATCCAGGCCAATATGGCCGAGGCGGCCTCGGTCGAGGCCATGGTCAAGAAAACTGTTGAGACCTACGGCCGACTCGATTGCGCCCACAACAATGCTGGAGTCGAAGGGGCACTCGTCCGAACGGCAGAGTATGAAGAAGACCAATGGGATCAGGTTATCCGGATTAACCTCACTGGAGTGTGGCTGTGCATGAAATATGAGATTCCAAAAATGCTGCAGCAAGGCAGTGGAGCGATTGTGAACACGGCCTCAGGTGCCGGCCTGATCGGAGTGAAGCGTATGCCCGCTTATGTGGCCAGCAAACACGGCGTCGTCGGACTCACGAAAACGGCAGCGCTTGAATATGCCAAGTCGGGCATTCGGGTGAACGCGGTCTGTCCTGGGGTGATCGAAACGCCGATGGTCGAACGCGTGACCGGCGGCCGGCCT
>CAUZQN010000405.1:0-3896 GCA_963581605.1 uncultured Binatia bacterium (SeqCode) | reverse complement strand
CCTGATATCCGAGGTATCAGTGCAGCCAGCCTAGATGACCCCGGCCAGATCGAGCTGGTGGCCCATATTTGGACGGCGAGCGCCCAGCCATGGGATGAGCTCTCGGCCAGGCTGGCGCAGTTTGAGACCACGCCGACCGAGGCCGAACTCCAAACGCTCGCCTCCCATTAGAGCCCCTGCTGTCATACTCGGTGGCGTTCCCCTGCTAGGCGTCAGCAAGCCAGCGTGCCCGTTCTCAAAAAAAGAGAGCCAGCGACGGACAAAAATTGGGAACGGGAAATCGCGGAAAGGCCCTATCAACTCAAGGCTTTTCTAAAATCCTGTGAAACTTTTCCCCCGTTTGTTTAATTTGACCCCCTTACAAAGAAGCAGAGGAAAAATGGTTATCCTGGTTTTACATTCTGTCGTCTGGTTAGGGAGTGCCCCGCCCTACCCTCACATAGATTTGCTGATCCCTTGGAGCAGCTTTTTTTACGGTGCTTCAGGATTGATGACAGAGAGCTGTTCAGCTTCAGCGATTTGGCAGAGATTCCCATCTGCTGAGACAAAATAATCCAGACTCTCTCGGTCACGTAGACGGAGCGCAACAGCGAGATGTAGCGCGTCGGCTGTTCGTAACAAGGGAACGTCGGTCTGCTGCCAATACTTCACAAAGAGTCGTACGGCGTCATGGTGGTGAAACTCTTGCACACGAATGAGCCGAAAATGGTGCTGCTGAAGATCTGTGTAGAGAATCCCGCGCAGTTGCTTTAATCCGTTACCGGTAATTTCTCGTTGCCTGGCACGTCGGGCAAAGGCGCGTTGCATTTCCGTCAGAGTGAGACGTGAGAGAATGCAGGAAGAAGCGGAGTCATGCACGATCCGTCGTACTTCATCAGTGCCTTTTTCTGAGTGGTAATGCTTGAGGGCTGCGCTCGTGTCGAAGTAATAAATTGGCATTTACCTGTCGCCGCGGTCCTCGTTCACGTCTTCGAGCATGGAGCCAGAGACGTTGCAGAGAATGCCTTCTGCGGCTTCCAGGGTCAGCGCTTCAGATCCGAGATCGGCTTCGATTTCGCGCAAGTCCTCCATACAGAGCTCTAGATACTCGGTATCTTCATCAAAGCCGGAGGGAAGCGCAGCCGAGGCTTGCTTCTCTCCATTCGGAGTATCTTGCTCGTAGCTTGCGATCGCTTTGCGGAAAAATTCGCGCCACGGTTTACCGTTTCTATCGGCCGCTCTGGCAAGAGAGGCTTTTTCTTCTTTGCCTAACTCAATGTCCTCAGGATTTGTCGCCATCGTTCTATTCCTTACTAGGTCTCTTGCCATTATACCCCAGATTGAAAATTTTGTATCTATCTGGATCTCGGCAACGATTCGCCAGGAAATGGGCCACTTGAAAGTAAAAGCGGCGTGTTTTTCACCACTTACCCGTCCTGAAGTCACTCTAGGTGAGAGACGATGAGAAGGCTATTGCGGCGTGTTCTTCGTCTGGTCCACGCTCGCGCTCGGCCCCAAGGAAAATCTAGCGTTCTCCGACACTTACGGGCACGGCCCAGGGCGGAGTGCATCGGCTTGATCGGCTCCGTCTCACGCCCCGTCTCTCGAAATGGCCCAATTTACCCCGAATAGTTGCCGTCGCCCTACGACTACGGCACCCGCGCCTGCGTCACCCCGATCATACTATCCCGCGTAACCAACTCCGCGAGTTCTTCTTCGCTCATATCTTGTGTTCCAGCCGGTCGGGCCGGAATGACCAGGTAGCGCATATCCGCAGTACTATCGTATACCCGAATGTCTATACCGGACTCGAGTTCCAAGCCGAACTCCTTCAGCACCGTGCGCGGCTCCTTCACCACCCGCGCACGATAGTTCACACTTTTATACCAATCGGGCGGAAGACCCAGCAGCGGGCGCGGATAACACGAACATAAGGTGCACACGATGATATTGTGAATGGCATCCGTATTCTCGACCGCCACAAGCGTACTCCAGCTGTCCACATCAATGCCGAGTTCCGAAATCGCGTCCTTGGCATCCGTCAGGAGACGTTTCTTAAAGGCCGGATCAACCCACGCGTGCGCCACAACCTTAGCCCCTACAGCTGGAGAACGGGAATCCATGTCCTCGACCGCCTGTCGGACCTCATCAGCCGTCAGCATGCCTTTTTCAATGAGGAGCGCCTGTACCGCCTCAAGACGCTGTTCATAATAGGCCAGCTCGTGCCCGTCGTACGCTTCTTGCGCTTCTTGTGCGGGAGCATGGGGCTCGTGTTCGTGCATATACCCTTCCTTTTATGCTGTCTCCGGCTGTGCCGACTCCAGCCAGTGTTCATAAATGTCGATCAATAATTTATCCCGAGCGGTAGCTTCATACTGATCCCAGATGTGGGTTTGATCAAAGCGCACAAGATATAGAGCCTGTTTTGGCAGCCCGTCTCCGCCGTAGGCCAGCGACTCTGGATTTCGAAACGCACCATATACGGTTTCAATCACGCCGACTTTACCCTGAATATAGGTCGGGGTTCGGAAGTGGCCCGGTGGTGTATCAATCCGGACACGGACCAGGTCACCAGGTTGAAATCGGACTGGCATGGGTTCTCTTCCTAATACGCCGATAAGCCACCATCAACGGGCACTACTGCGCCGGTCATCATGCGCGCTTCGTCCGAGGCCAGAAAGAGTGCAACCCGGGCCACATCTTCAGGCTCGCCCACGGAGAACGGATACTTCTTCAGTTGCGATTCCAGGTTCACGACACTCGGCTTGTCCTCCGACTGCGGCGTATCTACGCCTAGGCGTTGACGCACGCGGTCGGTCATAATCACACCGGGACAAATGACGTTGGCGCGAATCTTATCCTTGGCATACGTTCCGGCTAACACCTGGGTAAAAGAGATCACGCCGCCTTTTGCTGCCGTGTACACATGAATGGGGAACGAACCGCGCAGCGCAACAACAGACGACATATTCACAATGGCGCCGCCGCCCGCCTTGATAAGTTCCGGGATGCCATGCCGGCAGCATAGAAACGGACCGAGCAGATCAAGCGCTTGAGTATGCTGCCAGACGGACATATCCACCTCGGTCACCGTCTTATCTTCGGCAATCGATCCACCCGCGCAGTTATACAAGATATCGAGTTTGCCATACCGCTCGACCGTTTTTTGGATGGCGATCTTGACGCTGTCTTCTTGAGTTACATCGGTTTCAATACAGGTTGCATCACCGCCCGCGTCGCGCACTAAGTCTTCAGTTGCTTGTCCGAGTTCAGGCTTCAGCTCGGCAATCACTACCTTTGCTCCCTCTTGCGTAAAGAGTTGGGTCGCCGATCGCGCAATACCTGAACCCGCCCCGGTAATAAACGCTACCTTGCCGTCTAGACGTCCCATACTGATGTCCTCCTTATGAAAATCAATGCGCAGACCTACACCTTTCTGTGCGCAACAATTTCTGCAGCCTTCTGATCAATCTCCGCTTTGGTCAGGACGCCCTTCTCGATCAGCAGCATTTCAATCGCCGTGATCCAGCGTTCGTAATACGTCATGCTTTCATACGCATCGGGCGGAAGACTCTCGATAGCGCGGCGCAGTTCATCAACCCGGATCACCCGTTTGTCCGGACTACCCAGCAGGACTAATAAGGCATCCGTGCGTTTCTCCCAAAACGACAGCTCATGTTCGGCCTTGTCCATAGGTCCGGCATCAGGCCAGCCACCACGGTCATGGACACCAGGCATGCGCGCGTCCTCCTTTTCAATTAGAAAACGCCTCATCCAAAAGCTCGATCTGAGCTGCGGAGAGACGCCAGCCTGAGGCGCCACAGTTCTCTTCAGTACGCGCAAGACTGTTGGACTTTGGAATCGCAATGACATTGGGGCGCGAGACGCACCAATTAAGCGCGACCTGAGCGAGGGTT
>CAUZQN010000404.1:0-3907 GCA_963581605.1 uncultured Binatia bacterium (SeqCode) | reverse complement strand
TCTCCAAAATAGACAGCATAACGGGGCGGATTTGAGCCCGGCAGCTGGCCGATGACCAGAGTCGAGCGAACGCCTGATTTTGGTTTCATCGACCAATACAGACAGCCGGTCTTGGCATCGATCGAATAGACTCGGCCCTTCATAGTGCCGACAAAGACCCGTCCGCCAACAACAGTCGGCTGCGAGGTTTGGTAGTCCATGGGCAAGCCGAACACCCATTTCACTTTCAGCTTTGGCACTTGCTCCGCGCTGACACCGGCGTGTTCCGCAGGCTGAAAGCGGCTGTTTACCGCGTCCACACCCCAGCCGTTCCACCGCGGAGCACCTTCTTCGACCGAGAACTCGCCCGGGGCGTCTGTACAAAATCCGGCCACGGTTTCATCCGTTGCGGATTCCGGTTTGAGTTTCTTGCCTGTCACCCATTCAGAAATGGCCCGGCGCTCTGCGTTGCTGCGTAGGACGCCTTGAAATTTCATTTTCCCGAGTTCCAGCGAATGCAATATAAACTCGGCAGGCAGTCGGTGTAAAATCTCAAGCCGCGCGGCGCGGGTGGATTTCCCGCCGTGGCATTTGGCGCAGTGGCCTTCATACAGCGCTTTGCCATCAGGCTGCTGGCCCGTTGGTGTCATTGCCCAGCTTGGGGTGAATATGAAGCCGGTAAGAAGTATGGCAAGTGTGATTGGTGTGATTAATCTGGTTAGTCCGGTTGCCCAGCCGGCTTTCCGCCCGTACGCGCGCGTCGTGCTGCGTCGAAATATCATGATCCCCCTCCTTATGCTCGACAGGGCAGCGACCCCTTTTGCCCCTCTGCATTATGTACCTGGCATTTGATCGCTCTGCTACTGGAGGGAGTTATGCTGGCCCCTGGATTCCCGTTTTCACGGGAATGGCAGTCCGCGTTGGGTCATACCTGCGCAAGCAGGTATCCAGGCCTACAAGATAAGACAGAGTTTTGTGAGTGGCTCGTAGAGGGATTGCGGAGCCCATGCTTTTCAGGAGGGTTTATGATTTGTGCAAACGCTTCTCCCAATCATACTCGCGATTCGTCACCACGTCTTCCATGCGTCGAATGCGACGATCAAGATTATCAAAGGTGCGTTTCAAACGATGCAGCGCGAGCCCGCGAGAATTGACGTAGGCGTCATAAAATTCACGTTCACCCGTACTTTCGAACGGTACGATAGGCTCAGGTTTCATGACCAGAGCGGCAAGCAGATAGAGACCGCCGACAGGCCAGAAGCCGGAGAAGAGAAAGAACAGGCCAGCAAGCATACGCGTCCAAAAGAGTGAAAAATCAAGATAGTCGGCGATTCCCTTACATACACCGAGAATCATGCCGTCTCGCGATCGATACAAACCTGGCGGACGTTCTGCCGAAGTCATTGTTTCCCTTCCCCTTTTCTTTCTTGGTCAAGCAAGAGGGTTTCTAATGTCTCTACTCGCTCTTCCATCCGTAATAAGCCTTGATACAGCTCTTGGATCATTTTCGCTTCGTCAGCCTGCGCAAGGTGTCCCTGTCTGGGCGCAGTTTTTCTCCATATCGCCCAAGCCCCGAGCGCCAGTCCTCCGATCACGGCAACAAAGAGAGAGCCAAAGATGAGTATAATTGCGAGCAATCCGGCGCCTATTTGAGCATCCATAACGTAGATTCACTTCATAATAATGCACACTCTTGGTGCGTCTTTAGATCCGGGATGTATCGCCGGCCTTTTTTGTGACAGCGACTTTGAGAGCTTCCAATTCTTTTTCGATGTCCTCATCGCCTTCTAGACGGGCAAACTCTTCATCAAGAGAATGGCGACGACGGGGATGCACCAGATCCGCTTCAGCCTCCATGCGTTCGATCCGATTTTCAAATTGTTCAAAGCGTATAAAGGCATCCGAGCTGTCGAGCCGGCGTAACTCGTCTTGAGCACGCTTGCGCTTGTGGGCATGAATATGACGCTGGACAAGCAAGCGCTGCTTCTCGCGTACGGCCCCGAGCTTATCCTCGAGTTGAGCAAGGTCTTCTTGGTATTGATCGACCAAACCTTCGCACTCGGCCAATTCTTTTCTGAGACTGGCAGCGCGTTCCGCATAGCGCCGCTTTTCCATGAGTGCCTCGCGGGCGAGATCTTCGCGGTCCTTGTCCACAGCAAGTTGAGCCTTCTCGCCCCACTGCGTCGCCCGCGTTTCGACCGTCGTGCAGTCTCGCTCGATTTTCTTTTTCGTTGCCATAGCCCCGGCACACGAAACCTTAATCTCAACCAGGGTATCCTCCATCTCCTTAATCATGAGTCGAATGAGTTTCTCTGGATCTTCGGCTTTATCCAGCATGGCGTTGAGATTCGCACTAATGATGTCGCGGACTCGTGTAAAAATTCCCATCCTGTCTCTCCTTTGTGTAGTCTTCAGTCAGGTATGAGCAGGCAGCGTGCCAATTACAGAAAAGTAAAAAAGTCCATTTATTTCAGACTATTGTGAATATACAAGAAAATCATGTATGGTCTTTTAGCCCATATTCGTGTTATCAAAGCTAAGAGATGGCGAAAAAATCTACCTATAAAGACGGCCAGTTCTTTCCGGATTCCCCTTTAGCGAATCAGACGGATCTCCGAGAAAATCCTCAGGCAAATCCTGAGGCAAATCCGCAAGTCAATCAGATGGAAGCGCTCGGCCAGTCCGAAACGTTCTTAGAATTTCAAGAGCAGCTCTCTCGGGTCTCCCAGGTCAACCGGCCGGTCTTGCTCATAGGCGAGCGCGGGACAGGAAAGGAACTGGCCGCGTCCCGGCTGCACTACCTGTCTGCACGTTGGCAAGGACCGTTTGTTACCCTGAACTGCGCAGCACTGTCTCCTGCGCTTATTGAGGCGGAATTGTTCGGCCATGAAGAAGGCGCTTTTACTGGCGCTACGCGACGGCGTCTGGGCCGTTTTGAGACTGCCAACGGCGGCAGCCTGTTTCTGGACGAAATTGGTCAAATACCCATTGAAGCCCAAGAGAAAATTCTGCGTGCGGTTGAATACGGCAGCTTCGAGCGTGTGGGAAGTTCGCAGCCGATCTCGGTGTATGTCCAAATTATCGGTGCCACCAATGCAGATCTCAAAGCTCTGGCTGTCCAGGGCCGTTTTAAGTCCGATTTGCTTGATCGGCTCTCTTTTGAGGTCCTTTTCCTGCCTCCCCTACGCGAACGACGTGAGGATATTTTTCTCTTAGCAAATCACTTTGCCGCTCGTATGGCATTTGAGCTGGGGAAAGACAGCGTGCCACGTTTCAGTGCGCAGGCACTCACGACTCTCGACCAGTACCCGTGGCCAGGGAATATCCGAGAATTAAAGAACGTTGTTGAGCGAGCAGTGTACCGCGCGGATAGTGCAACTATCTCCGATTCCGATATCGTGACTGATCCGTTTCAGTCACCGTTTCGTCTCTCCACCCCAAACATGTTGGACTCTTTACATCAGACAGCCATAAAAGAAGGGCCTGGCGAAAGAGAACCTGGCGTATCTCTTCCCCCAGCGGACCAAGCATTTGTTGAATCGGTACAAGATTTCGAATGTCTGCTGCTCGAACGCGCCCTCAAGAGAACACGCTATAATCAACGCAAAACAGCTGAGCAACTGGGACTCACCTATCACCAGTTCCGTGGTTTGTATCGCAAATATGCGCAGCGCTTACAGCTGGAAACCTGAGCCCGCAATGATTCCTGTGCATCTTTACTACTCGTTAAAAAAATCGACTTGACAAAATGTTCTGAAAGCGGTTAGCCCTTAAAGAAGAATATTTTTGACAGAAAATTTGTAATAAATTTCACAACGTATCTTTGTCTTAAACTCGCAGACGTGTATTGCAAGGCAGCGCACCTATGAACTCGTCTCAACAGCCACCGATCTACCTGACTATCCTGCGTAGAGGTGACACCAATATT
>CAUZQN010000403.1:0-3908 GCA_963581605.1 uncultured Binatia bacterium (SeqCode) | reverse complement strand
TTGTCTGGGTCGCACAGTAGGGTAAACGGCAGCTTGTATTTTGTTACAAACTTCTCGTGCGAGGCTGCGCTGTCCGGCGAAATACCGAGCACAACGGTGTCTTGCTTTTGCATGTCTTTCCACAGATCCCGAAAGCCGCAGGCTTCTTTGGTGCAGCCGGGTGTGTTGTCGCGCGGATAGAAGTAGACGATGACGTTTTGGCCACGGAGGCCTTTGAGCGCGACCGTATTCCCTGCAGTGTCTTTCAACGTAAACGCTGGAGCGGCTTTTCCTTCCTCGACCGGCATGTCTCGTTCCTCCCTAAAGACTCTGAATCATTCTTTCTCTCCGCGAGATTGCTCGCTCCGTATATCACACATTTCCCTGGATTTGACTCACTCGGTGGTATTACTTAAGCTAGCCCGACTATTGAAGAAAATCACGGCTGACGAAGGAAGGAGCAGCAGCATGGATTTTGATTTTTCCCCAAAAGTGAAAAACCTGCAGATAAAGGTCTCCCAATTCATGGACGAGCATGTCTATCCCAACGAGGTCACCTTTGAAGAGCAACTCAACGCTGGGTCTGATCGCTGGCAGATCCCACCGATTCTCGAAGAATTAAAAGACAAGGCCAAGAGTGCCGGGTTGTGGAATCTATTCCTGCCCGAGAGTGATTATGGCTACGGGTTGACCAACCTCGAATATGCGCCGCTGTCTGAGATCATGGGGCATGTGCACTGGGGCTCAGAGGTCTTTAACTGCTCCGCCCCGGATACCGGCAATATGGAAGTGCTCTCCCGCTACGGCACGCCGGAGCAGCAAAAAGAATGGCTCGAACCCCTGCTCGCAGGCAAAATTCGCTCCTGCTTCGCCATGACCGAGCCGGCGGTGGCTTCTTCTGATGCGACCAATATTGAATCCAGCATCGTGCGTGACGGCGATGAGTACGTGATTAACGGTCGCAAATGGTGGTCGTCGGGCATGGGCGATCCACGCTGCAAAATCCTCATCTTCATGGGCAAGACCGACCCGGATAACCCGAATCGGCATCTACAGCAGTCCCAAATCCTGATCCCTCGGGATACTCCGGGTGTCAAGGTGCTGCGCATGTTGTCGGTGTTTGGCTACGACGACGCGCCGCACGGTCATGCCGATGTGGAGTTTAAAGATGTTCGCGTGCCCGCCTCGAATATGATTCTGGGAGAAGGCCGCGGGTTTGAGATTGCCCAAGGTCGGCTTGGCCCCGGACGTATTCACCACTGCATGCGGCTTGTTGGCCAGGCCGAACGCGCGCTGGAAAAAATGTGTAGGCGGGCCAAATCTCGCACCGCATTTGGAAAACTCCTATCCGAGAGAACCGTAACGCTGGAGCGTATTGCCGAAGCGCGGATTATGATTGAGCAAGCGCGGCTGCTCACGCTCAAGGCTGCCTACCTAATGGATACGGTTGGCAATAAGGCTGCCCGGACGGAGATTGCCATGATTAAAGTGGCAGCGCCGAATATGGCTCTGCAGGTCATAGACTGGGCCATGCAGGTGCACGGTGGCGGTGCGGTAGCCGAAGAGTTTGGTCTTGCTCGGGCGTATGCTTCCGCCCGAACGCTGCGTTTTGCTGACGGACCAGACGAAGTCCACCGCAACCAGATTGGCCGGTTAGAGCTACGCAAATACGACGACTAAGTAGGGGCGCACCCATGTGTGCGCCCCTACTTGCTGGGTGCGCCTTTGTTTGGACATGGGCAGACACGTGGGTCTGCCCCGACAAGTATTCCCATCCTGATTCATGGCAGAGAGAAGACGCCTATGAAATTTGGCCTGCATTACCAGCTGCCTTGTCGGGACTCCCAATCGCCGGTCCAGCGCTATCGGGATACGCTCGATCAAGCGATTCACGCTGAAACGCTGGGGTTTGAGTCTGTGTGGCCGGTAGAGCAGCACTTTAACCCTGAGCTTTCGATCCTGCCTGCTCCTTTACTGCTGCTGTCGGCTCTCGCCGAGCGGACCCAGACGCTCCGGCTTGGCATTGCCATTGTCTTGCTGCCGCTCTCCCATCCCATCCGCATGGCAGAAGAGATTGCGACCCTGGACGTACTCAGTAACGGCCGAGTGGAGTTCGGTATTGGGCGCGGTTCTATCCCGACCCACTTCAGTGGTTTTGGCGTGGCCCAGTCCGAAAGCCGGGAGCGGATGCTTGAAGCTGTGGAGATAATTCGTCAGGCCTGGACGACTGAGAAGTTTTCATTCCAGGGACAGTTTTTTAGTGTTGACAACATCTCAGTCGTACCCAAACCAGTCCAACAGCCCCATCCGCCCATCCGGGCTGCAGCCAATAGCCCCGAGACCTTTAAGCTGATGGGGCGTCTGGGCTATCCCATTTTTGTGGCCTCGCAGGTGAATCCGTTTGCCAAAATGAAAGAGTATATCCCGCTCTACCGTGAGGCCCGCACTGCGGCCGGACATCCGAACCGGGGTGGTGAGGAGGTGACCCTGCTTGGCCCGTTGTATGTGGGCGAGAGCCAGGCCCGAATCCGGCAGGAGTTAGAGCCTAGTGTGCGCCGTTTTCTGGAGTCTGTTGCCGCTCTTGCCGCAGTCCATGGACCGGCGTTGGGCGCCCAGTCTAGCCGTATCAAAGAAGTATTCGAACGGGTGCGACGCATGACCTACGAGAAGGTGAGTGAGGTCATGGCTATCTTTGACACGCCAGACGCCTGTGTGGAGCGACTCAAACGCCTGGAAGAGGAATTCGACATGGGACGCTTTGTGTGTTGGTTTAACCCTGGGGGCATGGTGCCGCACTCACAGGTCATGCGCAGCATGGAGTTGTTTGCGGCCAGAGTGATGCCGCACTTCCAGTAACGATTCGGCGCGCGCTGAGGAGAGACACAGAAAGTGATCAACAACGAGGCGAAACGCCGTGGACTATAAACAAGAATTTCTTGATTTGTTGCTGAAGAAGAACGCGCTGAAAATTGCAGACGCCGCCGACTCCTTTTTCCAATTAAAAAGCGGCCGAGCCTGTCCGAATTTTGTGTCGCTAGGTTCTCTGACCGACGGGGACAGTTTGGTGGCCTTAAAGAAGTGCTATAGCCGGGCAGCTATGGAAGGCGTCCAGCAGGGCATCCTCAAGGACTTTCAGTACGTTTTTGGTCCGGCCTACAAAGGCATTATTCTCGGGGCGCTGACGTGTGAAGGACTCCAGGAGTATAGCAATAAGCCCACTTTTTTCCTGTACGATCGTAAAGAAGAGAAGGCCCACGGAGAGGCGACGCAGGGCAATGCCGCAGAAAAAGTCATTGTCGGCGCGGAGAATTTCGTGCAGTCGAGTGCCATCCTGCTTGTCGACGATGTGGTCACAACAGGCAAAGCCAAGTATGAAGCCCTGGAAAAAATCAAACTGCTCGGAAAACACGACATCGCCGGCATGGTTGTGGCTGTGGACCGACAAGAATTAATGGGCGATGCACACGATGTGAGTAAGCTGAGTGCCATCCAAGCACTCGAACAAGAACTGGGAATCAAAACGTTTGCCATTCTTACCATGCAAGAGATATTCACCCAGGTGAAAGAAACACTCACCGAAGACGTTCGGCGGGCCTGGGTCGCCTACTATGAACGTTACGGCGCTGTTCGGATGGAGTAAGAGCATCCTGGCACCGAGCACGTCTCATACGTCTGTGGTCGAAGCACCGGTGGGGTGCATACCAAGAAACTGAAATGGGTATGCATCCGTCAGACAGCAGCTTCTTGTAGCCCAACACCTGAACTCTTGACGCAGATGGCCGGGGATATTTTTCTCGCCCTTCAACCAGCCGATGGCCGCAGTGGCAACGGTCTGGTTGCCTTGCTGGGCGGCGATGTAATAACCACGCAGAGCATTCGCAAAAGAGGAGTCATAAATGCGAACTTTGGCAAGATGTTCGTTGATCTGA
>CAUZQN010000402.1:0-3918 GCA_963581605.1 uncultured Binatia bacterium (SeqCode) | reverse complement strand
CGCTAAGATCGTTTTTAGCGTTTCTACTACAGTCGCACGGTCGTACTCTCTCTCTTCTTCCGGCAGTTGCGTATAGGGGACAAGATCCGGGTGGGTCCGCTCCTCGTCTGAGCGACGAGGACCATGGCGCCAGCCTTCGGCAAAACGCCGCTGTGCCCACACATCATGATTCTTTTCCGCGAGTTTCTCGAGAAGCTCATAGAGACCATGGGGGAGAACTACGGTCTGAGTTGATATCGGTCGGGGTTTATAGCCCATACGGCGATTGTCCCACTATCTAGGGGTGCGGGGGCAAAGTTTAAGAAGGCGAATGGTTCTCCTCTCCATTGCCCTGCGCCCGAACGACTTCTGTAATATACTTTTCAACGTCAAGTCGAATGATCTGTTCTACCTGAGTAGCAAAAGCTTGGCATGCCTCTGCGTCACTGGGGAAATCCCTATACTGCCCTATCCGCTGGAAAAAATGCCACCCCTCACTTTTCAATAATTCTACTGTATTTCTATAATGTCTCCAGCGTTCCCCGTAATGGAAGAATTCCTCCACCGCAGCGCTCATGGCTACGACGGCAGCAAGTGGAGCTGTAATACACGCAGGAACGTCGAGACCAATCAAAACAGGGACGAGAACTCCAGCAATGATGGTTATGAGACGAAGGAGGTAGTAGTAGGTTTGGGTGCTCTTTGCCTTGCCTTCCATCCACACCACTTGGTCAAGCCAACGGGACCGCAGAAATTGTTTCTACCGATCATCAATATCGAGTGAGTCGATAATGGTCCCGAACTCTTGTTTGAGCCAGTCATCGTAAGTCGTCTGCGCCATATTCTCTCCACTTGGATAGGAATTTGAAATCTATGTCCTCTCTCCTCTCTTGCACGCTACCCCTGAGATTCCTTGCATGTCAATCTTCAAAAGGTGTTGCCAAAGCCTCGGCACTCAGGCAAAACGAAGACTATCTTGACGAAAAGGAGAGAGACTTATGATGTCGCTCGTGGCGAAGCTAACGATCAAGGAAGGTAAAGAACAAGATTTCATTGATGCAATGAAGGACGTTGTGCCTGCGGTGCGCGATGAGCCGGGCAACCACGCCTATATTATGAACCGTTCGAAAGAGAACCCGCGTATGTTTGTGTTCTACGAAGAGTATACGGACAAAGCGGCGTTTGCTGCTCATCGGAAGCATCTGGGTGAACTTGGGGTTGACCTTGCGGCCATTCTCGATGGCGCTCCCGTCCTCGAGATCTATGACAAGATCTATTAAACGCCTGGTAAGCGCCTGGCGCAAAAGCATCGCTCGAATTTTTTTGGAGTGTCATGAGAAGGGGTACGCTAGGCCGTACCCCTTCTTCCATTTTCAAAGCAAGAACGGAGCAAAAATGGGAAAGAGAATTCTATGCTCGAAATTGATCCACAGCTCAAGCAAGACGTACAACTGGAGCCGGTGAGGGTCACTGCCGAAGACATCAAAGCTTTTGCCGAGGCGCTCGGAGACCTGAACCCTTTGTATCTCGATGCGCAGGCTGCCCGCCGGGCCGGCTATCCGGATGTGATTGCCCCACCCATGTTCTGCATACAAATGCGTGGTGGCCGGATGTTGCCCGAGGTGCCGTTGCCGTCCGGCCTCACGAGTTTACATGCGGGTCAAGAGCTCGACTTTTATGACGAAATTGTGGCCGGTCAGACGTATACGATCACCGCGCGAGTGGCTGAGGTGTATGAAAAAACAGGCCGTAGCGGTCCGATGGACATTATCGTCCGGGAGGCTGCCATTACAGATGCGACCGGGCGGACGGTGGTGACTATTCGAGAGCGGCAAATCGTACGCTCTCCAGACAAAAAGATCTAAGTTTAAGCTTAAGCTGTGGGTAATATCACAGAGAAGCGTGTACCTTGCTCCAGAGTACTTTTGACCTCCACCCGGCCGCCGTGCGCCTCGACGAGAGCCCTCACAATAAAGAGTCCGATCCCGCTCCCTGCGTAGACGGCGGCGTTTTCGGCGCGCTGATACTCTTCAAAGATGGTGGGAATTTCCTGTGGGGCAATACCTATCCCGGTATCGGCCACTGCGCCAATGATGCTGTCCCTTTTTTTGTCAAGTCTGCTGCTGAGCGTGATTGTCCCTCGCCCAGGGGTAAATTTCAGTGCGTTAGTAACCAGATTCGTAAAGACCCGCTCCAGAGCACGCGTATCACCCTGTACGAGCGGGAGATCAGTATGCAGGCGAAACTTAAGGGCAATCCGTCGTCGGCCCGCTTCTACCTCGTACTGTTGTCCAATACGACGGAGCAAGTCATTGAGATGCAATGCCCGCTTGGCCAGAGTCAGGCGACCGGCCTCAATTTGGGTCACATCGAGGTAGTTTGTGAGTAAGGAGTCCACGGTCAAGATGTTACTTTTGAGACGCTCGATCAACCGCTCTTCCTCTCCCGCTTTACGCTCGTGTGCTTCTTCCAATAGCATTTCCGAGTAGCCGAGAATGACACTCAGCGGATTCTTAATGTCGTGGGTCAGCATGGTCAGGAAATCCGTACGTTGACGTTCCAGTCGGCGCCGAGCCGTAATGTCTCGGGCCAGACCCCACACCCCGATGATCGTTCCCCCATTTTCCACCTGTGGGGTCGCGAGACATTCGACGACCACATATGTGCCGGACTGGGTGTGGAGGCGTAATTCGAGACTAGAGACGGATTCGCCACAAGCAGCACGCCGAAAGAACTCATCGGCGCTGGCCGCATCATCCGGATGGAGGAGCGGTGTCAATGCTTGCCCCAGCCATGCCGTGCGCGCCAACCCGGTGAGTGTTTCAAAGGCAGGATTGAGCGCTGTGATCCGCAGCTCAGGGGAAAGGACAAAAATGATTTCGTGTGAGCGCTCGACAAGGCCTCGATACTGCTGCTCAGACCGACGCAGGGCGTGTTCCATTTTTTGATGTTCGACGTCTCGAGCCCGCAACTCCACATTTTGTTGATGTAAAATTGTCAGTTCGGCGAGCAGCTGAGCTTTGGTCTTTTTTGCGTCTGGAGCGACTGATGTCCGCAAAAGCCCGTGTCCCCTTTGTCGGTTGTGGATACGGTCGGGTTCGATCCGAGCCAGGCCGTACCCAGAATGATTTGCCAGCGGTTGTGGGCCCGCGCCTAAGTCAAAAAGGCTGTCTGTTTGTATCGGCATGTGCTTCGCTTTCTTTAAGACTCTGGCAGGATGCAGCCGAGTCGTGTAAACAAATGCCTGTATAGTAGGCAAAGGCTGTGCCGGATGAAAAAAACGAAAAAGGACGAGTTTCCCAAGCCTTGTGCGATGAGAAATTCGTCCTGTGTAGCGATTTTCCTACACTAGCGTAGGGATTTTCCCCGTGAATCGGGTACCTGTAGGATTAACGTTTGCGACGGCTAGTTGTTCCCGGAGAAAGAGCGAAATGCGCATCACCTTAGATCCGTGGGGAGGCGATTATGCCAGCCAACTCGCAATTCCTGACGGAGCCGAGAACGAAGACTCTGCTGCACGAGTCGCAGATGAACAGATTGAGGACCGCCCCTGGGCGCCTATTGATTCCCAACCGTCAACTTCGCCCTCTGTGACAGCCGTTGTCGATGGGGTGATGCGGAGTGATGCGCTCGGCATGGTGAGCGAAGGGCGGCGGAGCGCTCTGGCCCTGTTTGGATCCTATGCCGCTGGAGCTGTCGTCATTGGATCCCCGGTGCAGATGGTTGAACGGAAGGTCAACCGCCTCCTTATTATAGGCGGGAACTGGCTCGATCCTGATTCTGTTGAACTGCCTTCAAATACAGGCGCGTCCTTAGTATACCAAGGGATGAGTTCCTCTGCGGAAACATATGAGGAAATTCGCTCTACCTTGATAGACGAGATGCGCAGAGCCGAGGCTCAAGTAGCAGAAACCCTGGCTGCTCGGGAATACCTCATTC
>CAUZQN010000401.1:0-3919 GCA_963581605.1 uncultured Binatia bacterium (SeqCode) | reverse complement strand
CTTTACTTTTGGTTCCGAGCAGCAAAAGAAGTTCTGGCTGCCGCGTCTGGCCACGGCTGAGGCGACTGGTTGTTTCGGCTTGACCGAGCCGGACTACGGCTCTAACCCGTCTGGAATGATTACTCGTGCCCGAAAAGAGAACGGTGGCTACATCCTGAACGGCACGAAACGCTGGATCACGAATGGTTCAATCTCTGACATTGCCGTGGTTTGGGCCAAGATCGAAGAAGACGGCAAAGACGTCATCCGTGGATTCTTAGTAGAAAAAGAGCGGGAAGGATTCACGCGACTGAATATTGAGGGCAAATTCAGTTTTCGGGCGTCTGTGACATCTGAGCTGATATTCGAAGATTGCTGGATTCCGGAGGATAATCTCCTGCCGAAATCCGGCGGTCTCAAATCTCCGCTTATGTGTCTCAACCAAGCGCGCTACGGCATTTCCTGGGGCGCGACCGGTGCTGCCATAGCCTGTTATGAGTGCGCTGTGGATTATGCCAAAAATCGAGTCATGTTTTCGCGTCCTATTGGCGGCTATCAACTTGTCCAGGCTAAACTGGTTACTATGCTGACCGAAATCACTAAGGCGCAGCTTTTAGCCTATCGTCTTGGCAGGCTCAAAGACGCGGGTAAGATGCGTCCGGATCATGTCAGCATGGCCAAAATGAATAATGTTTCAACCGCACTGCACACCACACGATTGGCCCGAGATATCCTTGGTGCCAACGGCATTACGGATGAGTATCCTATCATTCGGCATATGCTCAATCTTGAGACGGTCAACACATACGAAGGGACTGAGGATATCCATCGGCTCACGCTGGGTCGATTTATCACTGGTCTGAGTGCTTTTGAGTGAGCGTTTTACCAAACGTCTTGCCAGGCGTCTTGCCGTATGATGCGGAACCCCGCCCTGTCACAGTGGGTTCCCATAATCTCAGCCTGTTCCGTGTCAAAGACCTTGAACGTTTCGTCGACCGTGCCGCCTTACTCCGAGACGACACTGAGGAGCCGCCGTATTGGGCACATCTATGGACGGGTGCACTCACGCTTGCACGCTATATTGACGCGCAGGTCGACTGTCGAGACCTGGCTGTTCTGGATTTGGGCTGTGGACTGGGACTGACCGGGATAATGGCAGCATTGAAAGGTGGACGGGTAACGTTTGTGGATAAGGAGCCCGCAGCCGTGTCTTTTGCGCTTGTCAACGCGCAACTCAACGCCTGCTCTCGGTGCGAGGCAAGCCGCTCGACTTTACGCGGGACATGCTCGATATGCGTTTCTCGCTCATTCTAGGCGCAGAAATTCTGTATGATCGACCGACGTTTCCAGCTCTGGTGAACTTTCTTGCTACTCATCTCCATCCTGATGGACACGTGATTATTGCCGACGCGAAACGCACGAATACCGAAGAGTTTTATGACTGGCTCGATCAGGCCGGAATGCGATGGACGCGCGAAGAAATAAACGAACGGGAAGATAATCTGCCACTGCCGGTCAGCATTGTCACCATACAAGGGAGGGGAGAGGGGGGATAACGAGGTGGTTACTAATCGCACGATTTCTCGGGTCATTCAAACACTGCGCACAGCGTCTACGGGATGGGACGCGCCTGTTGTGACAGAAATGGCCGGCTTGTCACGTGACCCCTACCAAGTCCTGATCGCGTGTCTGCTCAGCCTGCGCACCAAGGACGAAACAACCGGCCCTGCCGCGCGGCGGTTGTTTGCTCTGGCAGATACACCAGAGCAAATGGTCACCCTCACGCCAGCCCAAGTGAAGCAGGCCATCTATCCGGTTGGGTTCTACAAAACAAAAGCACGGACCGTGCTCGATATCTCACAGATCCTGATCGACAAATATGGGAGCCAAGTGCCGGATGAAATCGACGAGCTGCTCGTCTTCAAAGGGGTCGGACGAAAAACTGCGAACCTGGTCGTGACCTTGGGATTTCAAAAGCCGGGAATCTGTGTCGACACGCATGTGCATCGCATTTCAAACCGCTGGGGCTATGTCAAAACCAAAAATCCAGAAGGTACCGAAATGGCACTGCGTGCGATTTTGCCTAAACGTTTCTGGATCGGCTATAATGACCTCCTAGTTGCCTTTGGTCAGACCCTGTGCCATCCGACTTCACCCAAGTGTAGCCTATGCCCGATTGAGCGCTACTGCGAGAAAATCGATGTGAAGCGGAGTCGATAGTCTCAAGCGATGTTCGCTCCGTTCTCTTGGCCATTCCCTCAGTGACACAACCACTCTCAACACGAACGAAACTGACCTGGGTAGCCCTGCTATATTTTGCGGAGGGTTTGCCGTTCGGCCTCCTCTTTGATGCGTTTCCCGTCTACTTCCGCATGCACGGGGTCGGTCTGACAGAGATTGGACTGCTGAGCCTGGTCGGACTGCCGTGGACGCTCAAGTTTCTGTGGGCGCCGATAGTTGATGTCTGGGGTTCGCGGCGCAGCTGGATCGTTGCCTGCCAGGGGCTTTTGGCCATTGATCTGTGTCTGCTCTTTTTTTTTGATCCAGCCGCTAGTAACAGCTTGGGGAGCGTGTTGTGGCTAGGACTTATCGTTCTTGCCGTGCTGTCTGCGACTCAGGATATTGCCATTGACGCGTACACTATTGAGCTGTTGGACCAAACCGAAATGGGTCCTGCCAATGGGGTGCGGGTCAGCACCTACCGTGTCGCACTGATTGTTGCCGGAGGCGTCTTTGTTGGAGCCGCTGGTCTGATTGGATGGCAAGCTGCTTTTCTTACCGCAGCCGTTCTTCTGGCCGTGCTGGCTTGTATTTCTAGTCAGATGCCTCTTGTGGCGAGTCTGTCCCAAGATCAAAAGGATCCAAAGGGTCTGCAATCTTCTCAGTCTTGGCCTACAGCTTTTAAGAATGGTTTTCTCGACCCGCTTCAAAATTTTTGGCAGCGTCCGGGC
The DNA here is from genome assembly GCA_963581605.1 of uncultured Binatia bacterium (SeqCode). Lineage (GTDB taxonomy): Bacteria > Desulfobacterota > Binatia > Bin18 > Bin18 > Bin18. Next base: position 989 of record CAUZQN010000401.1, on the reverse strand, counting down.
GTTGTCCAGGTTCTTCTCTTTGTCTTGCTTTTCAAACTCGGGGATATGGCGCTTGGCCCAATGGTCAGACCGTTTTGGGTGGATCGAGGATTTACTCCACTTCAGATTGGCGCGATTCCAGGCACAGTGGGGGTGGTGAGTACTATTCTTGGTGCCCTGTTAGGCGGTTGCCTCACAAAGCAGTGGGGATTATTCCGTGCTTTGTGGGTTTTAGGCATTGCACAAGCAGGGTCTAATTTATTCTATGCTGCCACCGCCGCCCTGCCCCGCTCTGAACTGCTCATGTACGCTGCTTCCTGTGTGGAGTCATTCTGCGGCGGATTGGGCACTGCCCCGTTCCTAGCGTTTTTGATGAGCGTATGTGAGAAACGTCAAGCCGCAACGCAGTATGCGCTACTCAGCGCACTTTTCGGTCTCGGCCGTTCCCTATCCGGCGCGCTCTCAGGTTGGCTCACCCAAAGTGTGGGATATGCGACGTATTTTACGGTAACGTTCTTCCTCGCTTGGCCCGCTTTCGCCCTATTGCCGTGGGTACGTAAGTGGATCACGGAAGACGAAAACGCGCCTCCCCAGCTTTGATGGAGAGGCGGGTCTTAAGAAGATTTCGCCGCAAGAGTGATGGTCTCCGCTGTTGTCTCTGATGCGGATGTCTCCGGTGCAGATGTCTCCGCATCGGAGTGCCCACCCTGGATAGGCGACATCTCGTCTTGAGTCATGGCGGGTGTATATAGCTTGATAGGGGCAGGGACAGAAGCAGCGTCGGCCGCTGCCTCCTGCTGCATGTCAGGTTGCTCAAAGCGAGCCAAGAATTCTTGGGCTAGGTGTAAGATTTCGGCATTTGCCTCTCGCTCTTCTTTGCGCGAGGATAGACAGACCGGCATATGTCGTTCTGGTGCCTCAGCATAACGTACGCTTTCACTCAAAAAGCTCTTAAAAGCCAAGTCCGGGTTTGTCCTATGGACCTCATGGATACGGCGTTCGTGGAGGTC
>CAUZQN010000400.1:0-3927 GCA_963581605.1 uncultured Binatia bacterium (SeqCode) | reverse complement strand
CGTACGAGACCCGGAGAGCGGTGAGGCAACTGGTCTCTTGCTGGACAACGCTGCCTATGACCACCGACGGGAACTGCCCGTTTATAGTCTTCGCGAGCGAGCCGAGGCATTATCCTGGAGCATCGACTAGATAGCGGAATACGGCATCACGACGTTCAAAGGCGCACTGGTGACGACCAGTGCGATGCAAGCCTATGCGGAGCTGAATGACTGGGGGCTGCTGCTGCTGCGTATCAAAACCAGCCTGTCGTGGAAAAGCTCCTGGGCGAACTCGCACGCAGAGGAACGTGCCCTTATCGCTTCGCGCCGCAACTTCGCGAATAAGAATCTCGAAACGGAATTCGTAAAGATCATGCTGGATGGCATTCCTCCGACTTATACTGCGGCGCTACTCGAACCATATGCGCCCAGCGAAGCGCATGGTGCGGATCACCGTGGCAAGCTGATGCTCAGCCCCGAAGAACTGGCGACAGATGTCGTCAATCTGGATCGACAGGGTCTGACTGTAAAAATGCATGCGACCGGAGATCGATCCGTTCGTGCCGCGCTGGACGCTGTGGAAGCGGCGCGTAAGGCCAACGGTGACAGCGGACTCATCCACGAGGTCTCGCACGCGGAAATAATTCACGCCGATGATATTCCGCGCTTTAAGCAACTCAATGTCGCCGCCGAGATGTGTCCCATATTCTGGTATCCGATTTCCGGCCTCGACTGGGAGCTCTGGCTCGGAAAAGAGCGCGCGAAAATATGGCCGGTGAAAACGTTGATCGAGTCTGGCGCCCTGGTGATCTACGGTTCAGACTGGCCGGTCGTGCCCACACCTAACCCGTGGCTCGGCATAGAAGCTATGGTCACGCGCAGCGATCCTATGGGCCCGGGAGACGTGCCAGATTGGCCGGAGCAGGCGGTTGATCTGCAAACGGCCTTGCGCATCTTTACCATCAACGGCGCCGTCGCCAATAAAGCCGGAGACGTTTCTGGTTCCCTACAGGCTGGCAAGGACGCAGACTTTATTGTGCTGGACAGAAACGTGTTTGAGGTCCCGATCACGGATGTTGGGCAGACGCAAGTTCTGCTATCGGTGATTGCCGGTGTCGCCGCCGTCGATAAACTCTAAGTACAACCACATTAATTCTTTCGGATGTTATCTAATCCACCTGCCTCTCCCGCCTGACGTAACTCCACACTTTCCCGGTGACAGCACTTAGCACCGGTACGATCTCTCACGTTGCTCGGAACGCAGGGAGACGCTGAGCTGGACGAACTTGCGTCGGAGCTCGATCAGCGGCGTGTTGTCCCGTCCGTCATTTCCTGCTCATATCGCATGCGAGGGAGACAGCGGGGCGAAATTCTCTGACATCGTGGACCAAGCGCGTGGGTTGCTGCAGCGCAAAGGGTGCATCTCATATCGTGCCGTCAAGCTGGAGTTTGAGCTGGATGATGAACAGCTCGATGTGCTGAAGGAAGAGCTGATTGATGCCGAACGCATCGCCCGTGATGAAGACGGCAAAATTCTCGTGTGGCGTGGAGACGAGGAGGATCGATCTGCGCCTATCGCTGAACTCCAGCCTCCTGCTCCGCCTGCCGTGCAACCAACCGTGCCAGAAGGCGAACGGCGCCAACAGACCGTCATGTTCTGTGATCTGGTCGGCTCCACCGCGCTGTCCGAACAGCTGGACCCGGAAGACTTGCAAACGGTCGTGCGTACGTATCAAGAGGTCAGTGCGCAAGTCATTGAACGCTACGAGGGCTATATCGCCCAATATCTCGGTGACGGTTTGCTTGTTTACTTCGGCTATCCCACTGCGCATGAAGACGATGCTGCCCGCTCCATCTATGCCGGGCTAGAGATTCTTACGGCCTTGCACCAGGCGCGTGGCCGTTTCCCGCAGCCCGTGCAGGTGCGGATTGGTATACACACGGGTCCAGTCGTAGTCGGTCAGATGGGTGGTGGAAGTCGGCGTGAACAACTTGTATTAGGCGAAACGCCGAACATCGCTGCTCGCGTGCAAGGCAAGGCCACGCCCGACACGCTTGTGATCAGCTTGGCGACGTACCGTCTTGTGGCCGGTCTGTTTAATTGCCAGGATCTTAGGCCCCAGGACCTCAAAGGCATCTCGGTTGCGCAGTCGCTGTATCAGGTCCAAGGCGAGAGTGAAGTCCAGAGTCGCTTCGAGGTGTCTGTTCGCGCGGGTTTAACTCCGCTGGTCGGACGGACCGAGGAACTGGGGCTGTTAGGCGCGCGCTGGGAGCAGGCCACGGCAGGCGAGGGCCAAGCGGTGTTGCTGAGTGGCGAGGCGGGCATCGGCAAGTCGCGTTTAATCCAAGAGCTCAAAGACCGGGTGATTCGGGAGGGCGCCACGCGGATGGAGTTTCGCTGTTCGCCCTATCACCAGAATAGCGCATTGTATCCCGTAATTGAGCAGTTATCCCGGGTGCTGCAGTTTGCGCCTAGCGATGCGGCGCACACGAAACTGGCCAAACTCAAACAGCGACTGACTGACTATCGCTTCCCACGTGCCGATACTCTGGCGCTGTTCGCGGCTCTTTTTTCCTTGCCACATCCCGAGGACGTGCCGCCGCTGACCATCAGCCCGCAAAAGCAGAAGCAGCAGACCCTGGAAACCCTCGTGGCGTGGATTCTGGAAGAAGCCGAGTACGCCACGGTGTACTGCGCTTGGGAAGACCTCCACTGGGCTGATCCCTCCACGTTGGAGGTCCTCACCCTATTTCTGGACCAAGTTCCCACGACCCGGCTGCTGGCGCTCTTGACCTTTCGTCCTGAGTTTATTGCGCCCTGGCGGCTGCGCTCGTACATGACCCCAGTCACGCTGAGGCGCCTCGGTCGTGCGCAGGTGGAGGGCATCGTCGAGCGCGTAACCGGGGGGAGAGCCCTACCCAGCGAAGTGGTGGAGCAGGTGGTGGCAAAGACGGACGGGGTACCGTTGTTTGTGGAAGAGTTAACCAAGATGATCATGGAGTCGAGCTTGCTCAGAGCCGTGAACAGCCACTATGAGCTGACGGGCCCGTTATCGGCCTTGGCAATTCCGGCGACGTTGCACGACTCGCTCATGGCCCGGCTGGACCGATTAGGGACGGCCAAGGAGGTCGCTCAACTGGGGGCCGTGGTGGGACGGGAGTTTAGTCATGAGTTGCTGCAAGCGGTCTCGCCACTGGCGGAGGAGACGCTGCAGCAGGGCCTGCAGCAGTTGATAGACGCCGAGCTTATTTACCGACGAGGGCTGCAGTCTCAGGCGAGCTATCTCTTCAAGCATGCCCTGGTGCAGGACACCGCTTTCCAGTCCATGCTCAAGAGTCGGCGCCAGGCGCTCCATCACCAGGTCGCGCAGGTGTTAGAGCAGGAGTCTGGCGAGACGGTCGAGGCCCAGCCGGAGTTAGTAGCCCATCATTACACGGAAGCCGGACGCATTGCGCAGGCGATTCCGTATTGGCAGCAGGCGGGGCAACGGGCTAACCGACGGGCCGCCAATGTGGAGGCGATTACGTATTTGACCAAGGGAATTGAGCTGTTACAGACCCTGCCGGACACTCCAGAGCGTGCCCAGCAAGAACTGCCGTTCCAAACTGCGTTGGGTGGCCCATTGATTGCCCCGAAGGGGTTTGCGTCTCCAGATGTGGGCGCGGTATACCCGGGGGCTTGGGAGTTGTGTCGCCACATTGGCGAAACCCCACAAATTTGCCCGGTCTTGTGGGGGCTGGTAGCCTTTTACAGCGTCCGCGCAGAGTGGAAGACCGCGCGTGAGTTAGCGGGGCAGCTCCTTAGCATTGCTCAGAGTGCCCAAGACACTGCCCTCCTCATTGAGGCGCACTATGCAGTGGGGCAAGCCCAAAGCATCACTGGGGAGTTTGCTGCGGGCCGAGCGCATTACGAACAACGCTTGACCTTATATGACCCCGAGCAGTATC
>CAUZQN010000399.1:0-3964 GCA_963581605.1 uncultured Binatia bacterium (SeqCode) | reverse complement strand
GATCGGGCCAAACGCGCCGGCATTCAGCAACGTATTATTCCCGGCATCATGCCGATCACGAACTATCGGCAAATTGTCCGTTTCACCGGCATGTGCGGTGCCGCCATCCCATCTGAATTGCATGAACGCTTAGCCCTGGTGGCAGATGATCCTGATGCGGTTTTAGAAATTGGGGTCGATTGGGCGTGGCGTCAGTGCGAGGCGTTGCTGGCCGGTGGTGCACCGGGCATTCACTTCTACACCATGAATCGCTCTCGGGCGACGCAGCTTATTTTTGAGCGTTTGCGCAACAGCAGTGTCAGCTCTCTGTTGCCCACGGCTGCAGCGTAGGGATCCGTTTTTTTAGAAAAGGCGAACCTGCCTGATCGAGGCCGCAGCAAACTATACCCCTACGCTCGTTTCTTCCACATTGACGCTCGACTCCTGGGTAGGCTATGGTCCGGCCTAAGAGGGCTTCGATATGGCCAAACGACGAGCAATGCTCCTCCTGACCTATAAGCTGGGTGCGCACGTTGACCACCAGGAATACGAACAATGGCTACGTGAGGTGGATAATCCATTTTTCAATAGCGTACCTGGCGTGCAGCGCTACGCCAACTGGAAAGTGCTCGACGAAAAGCTCGGTAGGGTCGCGTTTACCCATTACGACTTGCTTGAGCTCGACGACCTCGACGCGTGGGAAAAGGTCTGGGGGGATCAAAAGCTACAGGAATTCGCCCAGGGATGGACCCAGCGTTGGTCGGTTCATGGGACCGATCAGCAATACGCGGGCCTGAATTTCCAAGTCATGCTGTGCGAAGAAATCGCAGCTCCAAATTGAGAAATATTGAGAGTAGTGCAGAGTGAACAACAATGACACGAACGACGAAGAGCTCCTAACAAAACTCCGTCCTATTCCGTGGGCCTGGATACCTGCTTGCGCAGGTATGACACAAAAAGGATGGGCATTCCCGTGGAAACGGGAATCCAGGGGGGAGGGGCTGGGGCACTGATCCCGTACTCCAGGCGGTTTTGTTATGCGTTCTAAGCAATCCAGCCAAGTCGATGCCTTTCTGGCCGGCCTGGCCCAATTCGACATCGGGCCGTTGTGGAAAGTGTTGGGCAAGCAACTCACCCCGACGCCGGAAACTCCAGTCAAACCACACTTGTGGCGCTGGAAGGACATTCGTCCGCAGCTTTTGCGCTCGGGTGAACTAGTGACGGCTACACAAGCTGAGCGACGTGTGCTCATGCTACTCAACCCCGGACTCGAAGGCCGAGTTGCCACAACACATACTTTATACGCGGGTATTCAACTCATTCTGCCGGGTGAGGTGGCTCGCAGCCATCGGCATACCCCGAATGCGCTCCGCTTTATTATGGAAGGGGAAGGTGGGTATACGGTTGTTGATGGTGAAAAGCTGCCTATGCTACCCGGCGACTTTGTACTCACCCCAAACTGGACGTGGCATGAACATGGCAGCGAGGGCGAAGTGCCGGTGATATGGCTAGACGGCCTGGACTTACCCTTGGCCGGCATGCTGGCGGGGACATTCTTTGAACCGTCAGAAACGGAGTCACAACCGTTGACCAAACCCACGGATAGCTCAACTGTCGGCTATCAACACGGGGGCTTGCTGCCCACGTGGCAGCGCCAAGAAAGCGGAGAGTCGCCTTTACTCAAATACGCCTGGAGTGAAGCCCGTCCGGCGTTGATGGATCTCGGCGCGGACGACGAAAGTCCGTTTGACGGTACGATGTTGGAATACGTGAATCCCGTCACCGGCGGCCCGGCACTCACCACCATGGCTAGTTTTCTGCAACGCCTGCGACCCGGACAAAAAACCCAGGCGCATCGACATAGTACCAGCAGTGTTTATCTCGCTGTCGAAGGCCATGGGCAGACGGTGATCGATACGCAGGTCTTTCCCTGGGGACCGGGTGATGTGTTTGCCCTCCCCACCTGGGCGGTTCACGCGCATGAAAATAGTTCTGCCTCGGAAGACGCCATTCTCTTCTCTTTTTCAGATGCGCCGGTGATGAAAGTCCTCGGCTGGTACCGGGAGCAGGCGGTATAGGAGCAGCCCGTCATGAGTGCGTTATATGACTTCTTCTCAAACAGCCCGATACTCGTTGGTGCGGTGATTGGTGTCGTTATCGCCGGCCTCGTCATCGCCGTGACTGAGGGTAAAAGGGGTCTCTAAAGGTCTCTGAGGCTTACGAAATATGGCCCATATTCCAAAAGAGGATTTTGTTGCCCGCTTAGTCCAAGGGCTGGATATGCCAGCTCAGCTGTTGGACGCCATGACGGAGGCGTGCAAGTGCGGCTCGACGCAGTGTGAAGGCTGGAAAGTGACCCGCATGCCAGACCTGGATGAAATTAAACAGTATGGACTAGAGCAACGCTTTGCCATGTCCGGCTGGCGAACTTCGTTGGCCGCCATTATCGAAGAATAAGTTGGCTGAACGGACAGAGAAGACGAAGAGACCATGAGTGAACAGAGTGAATATGACGATGCGCCTGAACGGCTAGCAGGCGCGCTCGATGAAGATGCGGAAGACTCCAAAGATGCGTATGAGCGTTTCATTTGGGAGAATCGCCAAAAGCTTGGAGCCCTAAGCTGGAGCGGTTTGTTGCGCTACGGCCGGGGTATCGTCCTGATAGATGCCAGGAGCTGGAAGGACGAGGATACAGAGGAGGACAAAGCAGCCCAACTCCGCTATCTGCCTGAAGAGCGCATTGCTGGACTGTCACAAACTCCACAGAAAAAAGATGCGCTGACGATGCTGCGAACGTATAATCCCCGCGAAGAAATCATTGTCAATGTCCTGCGCGCAGATGGGAGCGGGAGTTTCTTTCAAATCGCGCTCAAGGACTGCCCACCGCCTGAGGCCTATCGCAAGCTCGTAGGTGGTGAAGACATCCCGCCCCAATGGGAGGACGCTGAAGAATAAGGTTTCCGAGGGAAGCCCTTTCTGTTGCCCTTACCGCTCCCAGGCCTGCGGCAGCAGTGCCTCTGCCACCTGCTCCATTACCCCAGCCCAATCATCCGTGCTCGCCTGACGAAACAGACGCATGCTGGGATACCACCGGGTCTCAGCGCCTTCCAGCAGCCAGCGCCAGTCGGGGATGTGACTCAAGAGAGTCCAGACGGGTTTCCCGAGCGCACCGGCGAGGTGGACGACTGACGTATCGATGCTGATGAGCAGATCGAGCTGATCCAACAGGATTGCGGTATCGCCATAATCCTTCATCTGAGCGTCGAGATCGTGCACCTGCACCTCTGCCGGCAGTTGGGCGATGTCTTTGACCTTGTCGCCCTTTTGAAAGCTATAAAAGCTGAGTCGCGGTAAGCGCAGCAGCGGCAAAAAGGCCTCTAATGGACATGAGCGGTGACGGTCGTTTTTATGCGTGGGACTCCCCGCCCAGACAAGCCCAATCTTGGGCGAAGGCGAGGGCAGGAGGGCCAGCGCGGTGAGGTCTTTGCGCCTGCGAATAGCAGTCCGATCCAAGTAGGGCATATCGGCAGGAATGGTATCCAGCCGGGTTTTGAGGACACGTGCGAGACTCATGAGCGGCAGATAGGTATCGAAGTCCGACACCTTGATCTGTCCCACGCCGCGCAACTGGGCAATGCCTGGGATCGTGGCAAACAGCGGCGCCACGTCGTCTGTGCAGACCAGCAGCAGCCGTTTGCATAGCGCGGCTGCCAGGGGGATATAGCGCGCGAACTGAATGGCATCGCCTGCGCCTTGCTCCGTATGCAGCAGCAGGGTTTTGTCAGGAATGGGACTGCCGTCCCACTGCGGATGGGGGCATTGGAACGGAGTGAACTGGCCCGTCTTCCAGCGCCAGTCGTACTCGACCAGGCCGCGTTCATAGTCGCCGGTCTGGAGTAAGGTCATGCCGAGATTGAAATGGGCCTGCGCATAGTCGGGCTGAATATCAATGGCCTTTTCGTACTGCTGAATCGCCTGCTCGGCT
>CAUZQN010000398.1:0-3975 GCA_963581605.1 uncultured Binatia bacterium (SeqCode) | reverse complement strand
TTGCGAAGAGTTTTTCCTTCTGCCGATCAAGTGGGCAAATTGACGGTATTCAATATTGGCGGAAACAGGGTGCGTTTGATTGCTGCTATGCACTATAATCGACGGCGAGTATATATTCGAGCAGTGCTGACGCATAAGGAATACGACACAAGCAAATGGAAGGAATAAACGATGAGTACGACAAATCCTGATATTTCGGCTGCGGTGTCGCACTGGCCAGAAATGGCTGACTGTTTATTCGTGCCACATACCGAGGTCGAGCATAGCCGTCTTGTCGCCTTACTCGACAGTCTTATTGATAAGGTTGGAGAAGATGAGTCGCACCCTTTGGCTTCATTGATGGAAATCCTCGGAGTCTTGATCGAGTACTACGAGGCGGAACATGTTCCAGAACTGACGACTGGCAGCGAAGAAGCCATATGAAGCCAGACCCCATTGTGGAAGAGATCCAGAAGATACGCCAAGCCCATGCTGTTATGTCGGGCTTGCGTTAAGCAACTACCCTCACCCTAGCCCTCTCCCTCAGGAGAGGGGACTAGAAGTGGAGTGGCTGCAGCAAGATAGAGTTACACGCTCATCCCCATCAAATCAGCAAAGTTCTGGGTGTAAAATCGATCCAACGTTTCCGCATCTTGCCCCTGTAGCGATCTGCCGAATCTGCCGAGCGGGTCGCGCCCGCCCTCGGGGTGGGGGTAGTCGCTGGAGAACATATATAGGCGCGGGTCGGAGGCATTGATAATGACACCGACATCTTCGAACACAAACGGCGTAAACCTGATCTGATCGATAATCTGTTGGCTCGGCGTGCGCTGCATATCTTTCAGCAGTGGCTCGCTCCGACTCCAGATTCCGGCCACGAGATCGAGTCGAGCGAGCATGGACGGCACCCAGCCGGCCCCAAGCTCAACCACACCGCCACGTAGCTCGGGAAAGCGCTCAAGTACACCGTCCAGCACCATGGTGGACAGGAACTGCTCGGGCAAATGATGCAGCCCCATCATATCTTTACTGCGGACGTTCTCGCCTCCGCCAAGCCAATCGTTGGGAATGGGACGGCCGTTTTCGAGCCAGCCTGGCTCGACTTTGAGCGCTGCCCCGCCGACATGCAGTAGAAACGGCATGTCATGTTCAACAAAACGAGCCCACAGCGGATCGAGATCGGTGTGACCTGGGGAATGACCATTGGCTAAACGATGCGGAATCCACATGGCTTCGAGCCCAAGACTCACCGCATAGTCGAGATCCTTGATCGACCGTTCAACATCGTCAATGGGGAGTAATCCCACGCCCACTAGGCGGTCGTCAGCACAGAATTCCGCCATTGAACGGTTATGGGCGTGGCATCCACCGTAGGCAATGTCCGGGTTGACTGTGTCACCAAATAACATGGAAGTGCTGAGTGAAGAGAAGACAAGCTGTTTGGTAAACCCTAATCGGTCGAGAGCATCCGTCCGTTCAGACGCGTCAAATGCACCGAGGGCGTCATAACCTTTGGGACCGCTAATTAAGCTGTCGCCCAGATCGCGTAGTTGCTGCGCTTCCTGCGCAGGCCGACCAGTGCCTACATAGTTGCTCACATTCTGAGCAAGAACGCCTGCCGCTTCAAAGTTAAACGCTGGCAGTTTGTCGGCGATATCTCGGTCAGCGTTGGCCGTCAAAAAGTCTGGCAGCTCCATAATATGGCTATCGGCATCTAAGAACGTGCGTCCGGTTGCGTACGGCATCAGAACTCCTTCAGCTAGATTTTGTTGGTCAGACCATTATCAATTTTAACGAGCAGAAGCTAGCGAACTCCAGGTGAGGAGACTATTCTGAGTTCCGTTTTCCTGCTTGATGAAATAAGGTGGTCCGGCAGACGCGAACTCGGATTTTCCTCAGGAGCAAATATGGAGCAGATTGAATGATTGAAACCGCCTCCCCAGAAAGCGTTGGGCTCAGTAGCGCTCGTCTGGGCCGAATTCCCGAACACCTCAACGGTTATGTCGATGACGGCAGGATTCCTGGCTATTTGGTTTTGATTACCCGGCGTGGACAGCCTGCGTATCTCTATCGATATGGTTTGCGTGATGTCGAAGCAGGCCAGCCGCTCGAAGAAGACACTATCTTTCGCATCTATTCCATGACCAAGCCCATAACGAGTGTAGCGCTCATGACACTATATGAACGGGGCCTGTTCCAGCTCGATACTCCAGTGTCAACCTTTATTCCGGACTTTAAAAATCTGGAGGTATTTGAGTCCGGAGACGCCGAGCACTATCAGACGATCTCTATGGAACGAGAAATAACGATTCGTGACTTGTTGACCCATACGGCCGGTCTGACCTACGGCTTTATGAACGTCCATCCGGTTGACGCTCTGTATCGCGCTCATGGGGTTGAAGGCGCTCGTTCCAAGGGTAGCCTGCACGACATGGTGCAAAAGCTCAGTAAACTGCCGCTTCTTTTTTCTCCAGGAACGCGCTGGAGTTATAGTGTCGCCACTGACGTGCTGGGATATCTTGTTGAGTTGCTGTCTGGAAAGTCGCTCGATACCTATTGCAGTGAGCATGTTTGGGAGCCGCTGGGTATGCGGGACACGGCATTTTCTGTTGCGGATGAGAATGTCTCCCGCTTGGCCGCAAACTATGAGTATCAGAAAGGGCACTTTCGTCTCATTGATAGTCCAACGAAGAGTGTGTATCGCAGGCAGCCGACGTTTCTCTCCGGCGGAGGCGGGCTAGTCTCGACAGCCAGTGATTATCTCAATTTTTTACTCATGCTCGGAAACAAAGGGGTGCTCAACGGTAAACGGATTCTTGGTCGGAAGACCGTCGAACTCATGACTATGAATCATCTGCCGGATAACGCCGATCTCAGCCGCATGGGCCAGAAGGTGTTCAGCGAAATGCCTTATGACGGAATTGGGTTCGGTCTGGGTTTTTCGGTCACGCTTGATCCAGCCAAGGCACAGATTCTTGGCTCACCTGGTGAGTATTCGTGGGGCGGCGCAGCCAGCACGACCTTTTGGATCGATCCAGTTGAAGATCTCATCGTCATCTTCCTCACACAATTGATTCCGTCTTCTTCGTATCCAATCCGGCGCGAGCTGCGGGTTTTGACTTATCAATCGATTGTGGACTAGATTGGTCAACGTGAAGAACGGGATAGCCCAGAGCAACGAGCTTTGAGCAGCAAGATTCTCACAAACAAGGAGGGACGTTATGGACCCGCAACGGTTTATCGTAGAGCCATCAACTGTGCCTTGGAAAACGTTAGCTCTTGACGGAGGTGGGGAGACTCAACTCCAAATGTATTTGAAAGGCAAAGACGGTGGACCGGAAGCCGTACGAGCGCAAATCTCGGAAGGCTATACCGTGGAGCCGCATTTCCATTATGCGGCCCAGTTCCAGCTCCTTTTGGTAGGCGCGATGGAGTTCCCGGTCTTTCGGCTCGAAGCGCCTGCCGTCCACTACACGGAACACAACGTCCCCTATGGCCCGTTCATAGTGAGTGGCGGGCATGACATGCTGGTGCTGCATACCAAGCCGGGTGGTTTGGCGATGATGCGCAATAGGAAACGCCGCTGGCAGGCGAACGTGCGCGGGCGCGAATTCACACGTTGTGCGCATGAAGTAGAATGGCAGCCCATGCCGGACTGTGCCACAGCTCGACGTAAGGTGCTGATTCCGGCCAGCTTCGGTCCTTCGGCTGAGTTGGTTGAGTTCCCGGCTGGCGTTGAGTTTACCCCTCCGGTTCCGGAGTATGGTCGGTATGAAGTGGTCTACACCGGTTCTGCTTCTATTGCCGGACAGTCCTTAGGACCCAAGGGGCTGCGTTTTATTGCAGCTGGGGAACAGGCTGCGTCGCTCGTGGCCGGTCCTGAAGGGGTGAGCATGATTTTTCTCACCTTTGACCAAGACTCCATCCATAGTGATCAGGGCAGTACGGAAGATGCTATTGCCCGGATGGAGCAGTGATTGATCTCAAAGGAGAACA
>CAUZQN010000397.1:0-3978 GCA_963581605.1 uncultured Binatia bacterium (SeqCode) | reverse complement strand
CGGGAGTGGAAGGGGGAGGCTGGTACGCTCGGGGCAGCGACGAGACTGTTGAAAATTATTGCAACCGATAAGCCCAAGCGCCAGGAAAGATGACTGCCAACGGAGAGATACCCAGTGTGTCTGGCAATACGTGCGCAAGCACGCTAGGCAATAGAACAGGAGCAGAGGAGCTCGAGGGCGACAAACTCCATAATGAGTTAGCAGAGAAAAGGGTAACCAAACGGGTAACCGTTAAGGTAGAATACTGAAGGATACGAAGCGATATAGCGTACTACGACCAGGGAAGAGACCCCTCCCCTACCCCGTGTTTTTGTTAGACTAAATGCCACAGACTATTACAGAGTATCACCACGGAATACTTGCACTTTGGGACTGAAAATCCTCGTGTCGGCGGTTCAATTCCGCCCCTGCCCACATTCTTTCCTTAACAAAATCAATGTATTACGGGTTGGGATAGAAGCCAGCTGATCGGGATTCAATGCCGGGTAGCTAAAATGGTAGCCGAACTGGGCATTAACCGCCCGTTTGTGGGCTCCGACACTTCCGCTCGAGTGAGGAAATTTATTCTCTCCTGCCGCTCCCCACGGGATCGCCGCGAGCGCCTGTGGACGTCACGCGGTGTCTCGTCCCTCAGCCAAGGTCGTAGATGCGAGCCGTGTTCCCACCCACGATCTTTGCCTTCTCCTCCTCAGTACAGTCGCTGAGGATCTCCGCCAGGATCTGCTGTGAGCGCGGGAACGTCGACTCGGCATGCGGATAGTCGGACCCCCACAGGAGATTATCCACCCCGATGAATTGGCGCTCCCGCAAGGCCACCGCATCTTCTTGAAAGCTGATGAATACGTTGCGGTGGAAGTAGTCACTCGGCAACAGGTCTTCCCCATACCGGTACCCGCCAGTTTGGGGGCGTTGCGTATACGTGTAGTCTAGGCGTTCGATGAAATGTGAGGCCCATGAGGCCTCTTGCTCAATTGAGCCGACCTGTAGCTGCGGATGGCGTTCGAAGACCCCACTGAGAATCATCCGGGCTAACGACATCCGCACCCAGCGATCCACGTTCGCCAGCGCCGCGTAGTCAAGCGGCCCGTCCAGTGTCCGGAGTGCCCCATCCCCTTCGCCGGACTGCGCGCTTGGTCGATTCGTCACGATATGGAGGCTGAGCGGCATGCGTAACGCTTCCGCCGCCGCCCAGAACGGCTCATACTCCGGGCGGTCGTACGACTTGTCCTCGGCTGGATACACCGAGATCATCGCCCCCACCAAGCCCAGCTTCGCGCACCGCTCCAGCTCCCGGATCGCCGACCCAATGTCGTCAATGTCCAACATCGCGATCCCTTTGACAGGGACCAGGTGCCTGGTAATTAGCCACCCGCCGATTCAGGGCAGAAATGGGCCAAAGCAGGAACTCTTAAGCTATTGGAAATGAGGGAGGAAAGAAGTGGAGCCTATGAGAATTGAACTCACGACCTCTTGAATGCCATTCATTTTACTCTTCAATAAATTCAACAACTTAGCGGATCGCACTGTGCAAAACCGTGCAAAGTCCCGCAGAATGCGCAACTAATCCGCAGCCAACACAGTGTGACATTGGAGATTTCAGAGCTTTCTATGGGGCTTCGGCAAAGCGTTCTGACCCCTTGTCGTCGAATGTGGCCTAGGAGATCCTCCAACCACCCACGATCTTGCACAAGACATAGGTGCAATTCCACGTTTCAAAGACCTCCCCGTCCTCTTTGAAGTTGGACAGGCGTTTCTGAGCTATTTTGACATTGTCCTGCACATCCTTCACCGAAAATTGCAGTAGTAGGAAAAATGCTGCGAGGGGATACCACTTTATGATCTCTCCATACGGCTTGGATAGATAAGCCGAGTCTGAACCTAAATTACATTCCAAATTACACTCGCGCTGCCCCCAAGAACCGGTGGGCGTGGAAACATTGACTCGCAGTATAATTGTAGTTAGGTGTGAGTTTACCAGATTCGAAAATTCGAAAGGCTAACTCACGGGGAAAACTATGGCGACTATTAAGTGCAGATGCGGTTCCGTCTGCATCGACTTCCCCGCAAACAAAGAGCTTTTCCGACACGAATGTTGCTGCCATGATTGCATCTCGGCCCTGTGGTATGCGACTAAGCGCGGCGGCCCAAAATATCCAGGCAATCTATGTGCGGACTGCTGCTGGCTGCCGAACGACTTTCGTGTGGTGACGGGCGAAGACAAACTGGGCGCATTCCTGAATCATGAGTCGGCCGATACCACACGTTTCTATTGCAAAACGTGCTGGACAGTGCTGTTCGGCGACCATCCGTTCTACGAGAAAAGGATTCTCGTGTCACAGGTGGCCGCGTACAAAGAATTCGAAGGCCTGACGAACGTTGTCCGGATGGAGCCGCAGGCCCGGCATTTCCTGAAGAACCTCGATGAAGAACAAATTGCGGCATTACCGCCCTGGCCCGGCGACCCATCGAACGTTTACCAGGGCGCTGCGGAGAATTTGCTCGAACACTTTCCCACGATGAAAGCCGCGGGCGGCGAAGGTACCGCAATGAACGCGCAGATTCTTCTGGATAAAGTCGGCGGCGCTTTCGTGCCCACGGATGAAGCGCGGTTATCGACGGGTCCGCCTTCTCTCATGCGGCAAACGGCCGTACAGGCAACGGCGTGAGTTTAGACTCCGTTTCGATAACTTGACAACACCCTTCAATGTTTTTAGACAGAAAAGACCACCGAAAAGGAATAGATAGATGGCAAAACCAAAATTGTACGGTGTACCTGGTTCACGGGCGATACGCTCATTGTGGGCAATTGAAGACATTGGGATTGAGTACGAACACGTGCCTGTCAATTTGATGGACGAGTCACAAAGGGCCGAGTTTTTAGCCGTGAATCCCAACGGCCGGATTCCCGCTCTGCAGGACGGCGCCGTTACCTTGTTTGAATCTATGGCGATCAATCTATACCTGGCAAAGACGTATGGCGGGGATCTGTATCCTCGCGACCCGGCCGGTGAAGCGCAGGCATGGCAGTGGAGCGTGTGGGTGATGACCGAGATTGAAGCCGCACAGATGGACATCATGGCGCAGAAGCGTTTTGTGGCCGAGGAGAAACGAGATCCGAGTGTCATCGAGGCCGCTGAGAAGACCTTGGACCGCCCTTTGAAGGTGTTGGATGCAGCCTTAGCCAAGAATCCGTGGCTGGTTGGGAATGCTTTCAGCATTGCCGACCTCAATGTGGCCGGTGTCATGCTGATCCTCAGGATCGTCAAGTTCGATTACGCGGACTACCCAAACGTCCGGTTCTGGCTCGATGCCTACTATGCCCGGCCGTCGCTCAAACGCGCACAGCGTGTTGGGAAGTAGGCTGATTATTAAGGGGAAGGCAGGTTGAATGGTTCGGGATAACCCTGTACTCGAAGCGCTCGCACCACATGCATAATAGGGAGGATCTCATATCTCCTCGCAATAGCAGAACCCCTCACTTGGCATTGTCAAATTATCGTGGTCCTTGTAAAATACTTACTTTGTATGCCGTAACGAGGGCATGAGTTCCCGCACCACAAGTCCGTACAAGAATCATCGGTTTCCCCCTGAAATCATTGCCCATGCGGTGTGGCTCTACCATCGGTTCTAGCTCAGCTTTCGTGAAGTCGAGGAACTCTTGGCCGAGCGCGGCGTCACGTTGAGCTATGGGGCCGCACGTCTCTGGTGTCTCAAATTCGGGTCAACGTTCGCCAGGAAGTTACGCCACCGCCGCAGCCGACCCGGCGATACGTGGCATTTGGATGAGTTGTTCATCCGCATCCGAGGGAAACGGTATTATCTAAGGAGAAAAAAAGTGGAGCCGATGAGAATTGAACTCACGAGCCATCGGGCATATACCTCGCCCGGCTTCGCTGAGAGGTAGCCTTCCAACCCCTCCGGTTGCTCATGGCGCACCAGTACCGTTGTCTTCCCATTGAAGAGATAGCCACTCGGCAT
>CAUZQN010000396.1:0-3985 GCA_963581605.1 uncultured Binatia bacterium (SeqCode) | reverse complement strand
GAATGTTATCGCCATTCACGTCACCAATCACCGCCAAAGCAGACGAGAAACCGGAAAAGATTACCAGATTTGGGTTGTCCATAGTCCGAATCTCCGGGCCCGCCCACCCCAGAGCAGGGAGAAACACTAGACTGACCAAAACGCTGAAACAGAGAAATCGACCTGTATGAATACGTTGCTGCATAACCGCTGTCCTTTGCATTATTATTTGACAGTATTGTTTGAATAGACCAACGAAGAGTAAGGACTGGAGTAAGGCTTTTCTACCGACACTCCTCAACAAGCGCTCGCAACTCATATCTCAGCCCCCATAGACTGTCAAACCATGTTTTTTTTATCGGTTGCAAGTATATAGACTTCAGTTGAGCCCTTACGGGTGGCTTGTGGGCGGGAGGTTTTGACGTGGCTGAAGGCTGCGCGCAACTCAGCCAGGAGAGGCTGATATTCGTCGTTCATAAAGACTTTGAGCAAGAGGCTGCCGCCCGGTTTGAGCAGGGCATGGGAGCAGGCGAGTGCCGTGCGGCACAGGGCTGTTGCGCGGGCTTCATCCGCCTCGCGCACGCCGCTTAGTTTTGGAGCCATATCGGACAAGATTACGTCGGCGCGTTGTCCTAACAAGGAAAGCAGAGCTTGCTGTTGATCCTGATCTGTAGCGTCGCCTTGGACCAAAGTCACGTGGGCGAGGGATAAGGGATCGAGCTTGACCAAGTCGATGCCGATCACTCGTCCCGTTTGCCCAACGATCTTGGCAGCCACCTGAACCCAGCCGCCCGGCCAGGAGCCGAGATCAATGACGCGGGCACCCGAGCGCAGAAAGTGCCAGGAGCGGTTGAGTTCAAGCAGCTTATACGCTGCGCGTGAACGATAGCCTTCCTGTTTAGCCTTTTTGTAGAAGGCATCCTTACGATTATATGCCACGAGCGCACAAAGGATATTCTTATTTCGGCGCCATGCGAATGGCGCCATCAAGCCGAATGGTTTCGCCGTTCAACATGGTATTCTCGATAATCTGACAGGCCAGGGCGGCATACTCTGCCGGACGGCCTAACCGTTGCGGAAAGGGCACGCTGGCACCCAGGGCTTGACGCGCCGCTTCCGGCAGCCCCATCAGCATGGGCGTCTCAAAGATTCCCGGCGCGATGGTGCAGCACCGAATGCCGTCACGAGACAGGTCCCGAGCGACCGGCAACGTCAGGCCGACCACGCCGCCTTTTGAGGCAGCGTAGGCTGCCTGACCGATCTGCCCATCAAACGCGGCAACCGAGGCGGTGTTGATAATAACGCCTCGCTCGCCGTCGTCACCTGGCGTGTTTCTGGCCATATGTGCGGCGACTAAACGAATGACATTAAACGTGCCGATGAGATTGACCTCAATCGTCTTGCGAAACGGACCCAGGTCCAGCGGCAGGCTCCCCTTGCCGAGGGTCTTGCCTGCGGTGGCAATACCCGCACAATTGACCGTCACATGAATGGCCCCAAAAGTCTCGGCCGCCTGCGCGATGGCGGCTGCCAGCTGGTCGTCATTGGTGACGTCGGCTTCCACAAAAATCGCATTACCGCCAAGTTCTTCGGCAAAAGCGGCACCCCTGGATTTGCCCAAATCCAAAATGGCTACCTTCGCGCCTTTGTCTGACAGCATCTGCGCGGTTGCTTCGCCCAGGCCTGACCCTCCGCCAGTCACAACAGCGATACTATTTTGAATATCCATGTCTTTCCTCCATCTCTATCGCACTAGCGTAATATTCTCTTCTTATGCCCTTATGCCCGCCACGGCCGAATGTATCGTTGATATACTTTTGGCAGTTCCGTGGGAAGGGACGCCACGTCCTCAAGCACCATATATCGGGACGGTTCGCACATCTCGCGTAAATAGTCGTGGCCGGCTTTATCAACGGTGAGACAAAATGTCAGTACTCCAGCCTGGTCGGCCTCGCGCAGTGCCATCATGGTGTCTCGAATGCCATACGTGGTCGAGCGCCGGTCGGTGCCGTAATCCATATCTTGTGGAAAACCGTCACTCAGGAGTACTAAGAGTTTGACCCGACAGGCAACATTTTTGAGCTTTTCAAGCGAATGGCGGATGGCTGCGCCCATGCGGGTTGAGCGCTTGGGCTCAATCGCACCAATGCGACCTTTGATGGTCGGCGAGAGCGACTCGGTAAACGCTTTGATATGGTAGTACTCGACGTTGTCCCGGCCTTGACCGGAAAAGCCGTATACGGCGTAAGTATCGCCGATCTCTTCCAGCGCTTCGGTCATCAAGACCAACGCCTCTTTGGTCACATCGATAATCCGGCGTGGCTTGGGCTGGGCTGCTGCGGGCCTTCTCTTCCATGCCGCCAGCCAGTCGTCGGTTTCGTCGTCACTATGGTGAGTTTCGAGAGGGACAATGGGTTCGTCGGTTGAAGCGCTCATATCGAGCAGAAACAGCGCGGCTACGTCGCGTTCGGTTTGGCGCTTAGTCGTATACACCTTGGGCGAAGGCGCAAGCCGCGCACGGCGGTCACTCACAGCGGTCACCACGGCATTGAGGTCAAAGTCTTCCCCGTCCTCAAGCCCACGTACGAGGCGATGCTGCTCGGGCCGAATACGTTGAAACTCAGCCTTGATAGCGGGGGTCAGGGCACTATAGTCCTCCAGCGTCTGGGCAAAGAATTCGCCGGCATCGCCGCTCAGGGTGATTTCACGCAGCCGACACCAACGCGAGCGGTAATCGGCGATGTTATAGTCCCATTCGTCATACAAGAAGGTGAGCGCCTCTTCTCGATCGCGATGACGTCGGCCACTGACTACGGTTCCATTCTCAGGCAGGAGAGTATCCGGGTCGGTTTGAGCGGGTAGCTTGCCCGCTAAATCGGTGATGTAGAGCCCCTGCGGGGTGAGACTGTCCGGTTTACCTTGGCGGAGTTGGAGTTCTACGCCGGCATCGATCAGAGCTTTCAGTTCTTCCGCCGAGAGAGGTGACCCACCGAAGTCGTCGTCGGCTTCAGGCTCGAGTTCTAACTTGGGCAATTCCGGCGCATCCGGAGGTGGCACGCTGTCGTCGTCCATGTCCGGATCAATGAGTGCGTCGCCCGTCATTTTTTCAAACAGAGCGGCCTCAAACGCGGCTGGGTCTTGGTCCTGGCGTTGCACCATGACCAACGAAGAAAGTATGCGCTGATACATTTCGGCTGCCCACTGGGCGGAGTCGTACACACTATCGTGCGCTTGTGTAGGGACGGCAAGCGTTGAAAAGACCGTGCGCAGTGCGTCGGGCAAGAGCGAGGGTAAAGACAACGTTTTCAGCCATTCGAGATCGCACTGCAGCCCCCGGTATGCCCGTCCGACATGATGCGCTATGCGTTGCGTTTCCGTTAGCAGGAATAGGGCTTCCACAACATTGGGATGCGGAAAGCAGAAGAAGAAAGCGTATAATCCGCCCGACGGTTGCGTCTCATCATCTTTGTCTTGCCTGAGTTGCCGGATCTGCTTAGATAGCTGGGGCCACAAGTGTTCAAGGCTGAATGCGTAGGTGCCGAACTCCCGGCGACCTGCCTGCAACGTGGCCAAAGCACGAAACAGCCGAAAGTTTTCCTCATAGGTCGAAAAAAGGTCAATCCGGGCGGGCAGTGGAATCGCGTCTCCAGACACCGGGAATTCTTCTAACGGCGGCGGATAGGAGAAAAATTCCTGGCGCTCAATGCCCGCAGCTAAGCCGGACAGCATCTGAATATATTTGCGCAGGACTTCTTGTATTTCTTCTAAATCAACGCTGGTAGCATCGTGGCGTAGTACGCGTAGACTTGTGCGGGATTGGAGTGCGAAAAATGCAAAGCCGGCCTCCGTGTTGTCTCGGCCAATGTCGGCTCCTGTAGCGATCCACTCTAAGAGACGTTGTTCTCCAGCCTCCTCAAACGCTCTGGGTAGGGTCCGAATCAACGGCGGAATCCCTGGCGTAAAGTCCTGGGCGAGGGCAGTCAGCGCGTACCGCAGGGCAGGACGT
>CAUZQN010000395.1:0-3990 GCA_963581605.1 uncultured Binatia bacterium (SeqCode) | reverse complement strand
GGGAGTATCAGGATCCATCGTCTCGACGTTCAGCAGAAAGTCTTCTCCTTGCTCGGGATCAACGAGGCTGAGGCACAAGAGAAGTTCGGCTTTCTGTTGGAAGCGCTGTCCTATGGTGCTCCCCCGCACGGTGGTATTGCCCTAGGCTTTGACCGCCTAGCCATGCTGTTCGCTGGGGTGGACTCGTTGCGCGAAGTGATCGCGTTTCCCAAAACGGCTCGGGGGCAATGCCTGATGACCCGAGCGCCGGGAACGGTTGATACAAAACAGCTGCGTGAGCTGAGTATCAAGGTTGACTTGTAGTCGGCTGGAAGATCTCATACATCTCATACGGGCGACCGGACGGTCGCCCGTACATCTTTCCCGTCCCCCCTACACAGCCCGAAAAGGTTCGGCATACAATGCCATAATCGAGATGCTGGAAATGGCGGGAGACGAGCGCGCTTTTTTGTCCTGTGTCGCCTATGTTGAACATAGGGAAGGGTTATGTACTCCAAGGTCACTACTGTTCTGCTTTTTCTCGTTCTCCTGTATACGGCGCTGCAACCGGTAGGAGCTGGGGAAACAAGGTCCTGTAGCGATATACGAACGAGCTATAACTCGGCTACGGACCTCCGTGCCGACGCTTTTACGCTGAGACCCGAAGATGCGCGCTGGCCGTCGTTTCTTAAATGGGCCAAGGCCAAGAAGATTTATACCTTTAAGATCGTAGGACTAAGCGGGGAGGGGCCTCAAGAGATCGTCTTCCGCTGGGCGAAAGACACCGCCTGGCAAAAAGACGTTGTGGTATCTTTCGGACAGGCGCTGGCGCATATCATTGCCGAACGGCAGTGGCGGGACACTGACTTCCCGGAGTTTTTTAATTCTCGCGGTGGTGTATACGGTGTAAACCTGGCCGAGCGTCTTGCAGAAATAGAGAGTCAGACCCTCACCCCATGGCATGAGTTTTTTCAAGCAGTCACTGCGCCGAAGAACCCGGCGCTTCCCCTCCTCAACTCTCGGCTGTTAAGCATCGCGCCGGAAGGACAGTCTGCGTCGATTTTGCTCGGAAAAGATCGGACGGCGACATATACGGCAGCCCGCTTACGAAACGATTTCGCCTCGTTTCTCAGCGATTGTACTATTGCCAAATTCTTTCAGGATTACGATGAGCAAAACGAATCTGATCTTTCTGATCTTGAGGAAGGGGGAAGTGTTTCTGCGTCTCCAGTCTCAGTACGTGGCAAAGAAATCTATACAAGCCAATGTAGCGGCTGCCATGGCTTAAACGGAGACGGACGCGGGACTCTGGCCCTCAACTGGCTGCCCCGGCCGCGCGATTTTACATATGGTTCGTTCCGTTACCGATCTGCGCCAACGGGGAGTTTGCCAACCGATGAGGATCTTTTTCAAACTGTGACTAAAGGACTGCCCGGTGGCGGCATGCCGGCGTTTGAGGCGATTTTAAGTGAGCAAGACAGACGCGATACTGTCGCCTACATCAAACAATTCTCGCCTCGTTTTGCCACAGGCTCAACGGCTAAACCAACTGTCGTTCCTGATCTGCCCGAAGTCACGCTGCAACGCCTTGCCCGCGGGCTTTCCTTGTATGCTGATTCCGGCTGTTCCAGTTGTCACGGTGCGGAAGGCCGGGGCGATGGGCGCTCAGGCCAAGATCTGAAGACGTCTGAGGGCGATCCCATTGCCCCGCGCGATCTGACACATAAATGGAGCTTCCGGGGTGGGTACACGCCCCAAGATATTTACAAACGTATTGCTAACGGCATGGACGGGTCGTCGATGGCCGCATATGGGGAAGTGTTAGAGCCGGACCAGATCTGGGATGTTGTGTTCTACGTCCTGTCGTTGTCACCGGACCAACGACCACGCGTTGCAGTGAGCCATTAATCGGCGGCAGACAAAAGGAGGAAAACATGGGCAAGCTTGACGGAAAAGTCGCCATGATCACCGGCGGGGCCAGCGGCATAGGCGCGGCAACCGTACGTATGTTTGCGGCAGAAGGCGCGCGCGTCCTGATCGCGGATATGCAGGAGGATAAAGGACAGGACATTGCCGAAGAACTGGGCGAGCAAGCGGCATTTCAGCAGGTGAATGTCACCCAAGAAGTCGAGGTCAAAGCAGCCGTTGATGCTGCAGTTGAGCGTTGGGGACGGCTGGATTGTATTTTCAACAACGCGGGTTTTGGCGGAGCACTGGGGCCGATCGAGAGCATTAGTGTTGAAGAATATGACATGACTTTTGACGTACTACTCAAAGGCGTTTTCCTGGGCATTAAACATGCTGCACCGATCATGAAGAAACAACAGTCGGGTAGCATCATTAGCACCTCAAGTGGTGCTGGTCTTGAGGCCGGCCTGGCCCCGCATTTGTACAGTGTAGCAAAGGCCGGGGTCGTTCATCTGACCAAGTCAGTTGCACTGGAACTTGGCGAGTTCAACATCCGGGTGAACTGTATCTGCCCTGGTGCGATTGTGACCCCGTTGGCCATAGGGCGCCCGTCACCAACGGACAGACAGGTCGCCGGCTTACGCAAAGGCGCAGCAGACATGCATGCGCTCGGCCGTGTGGGTGAACCAGAAGAGATTGCCAAAGCAGCTCTATGGCTTGCCAGTGACGATTCGAGTTTTGTAACCGGTCAGGCGTTAGCCGTTGATGGTGGCATCACTGCCGGCCGTCCGTGGCGAGATTTGCCGGAATTCCAACGCACTCCACATCCGATTCGGATGTACCGCGTGCCAGGACGATAAAATTTCGCTTTTATAAATCCCCTCTTGGGAGGGGTGGCGCGTAGCGCCGGGGTGGGTCTCCTGTTTATGACAACGCCTCAATCACCTCGGGCGGGGCCTGTACCAACTCAATCAGCACCCCTTCGCCACACAGCGGAAATTCCTCATTGCCCTTGGGATGAATGAAACACACCTCATACCCCGCCGCACCTTTGCGAATGCCGCCCGGTGTAAATCGCACGCCTTGCTCACCCAGCCACTTCCCTGCTGCATGAAGATCATCGATCCACAGCCCAATGTGATTCAGCGCTGGGTCTTGGACCTTGGGGCGTTTCTCCGGGTCGATGGGCTGCATCAAGTCCACTTCCAGCTTAAGTGGTCCTGAGCCGATCACGGCAATGTCCTCATCCACATTCTCGTTCTCGCTCCGGTAATTCCCGCTCAGCGTCAGCCCCAGCGTATCCACCCAAAATTTTCGCAACGGATTCTTATCCAGCCCGCCCACGGCGATCTGTTGGATACCAAGCACTTTAAACGGTCGTTCGCTCATAATTCCCTCGTGTGTTAAAAGTGTAGGCAGTCCTTTTACCGGTTCTGGGGAGGAGGAACAATTGGGGCGGATATCCAGACTATTCAAGAATTATTAGATATCGGTTCTCAGTAGAATGAGAGTTAGGGAAGTGCAAGTGACTGCGCCCGTGCAATCATTCGTTTGACGGCACTATTGGCCTTGATATGGACCAGTTCCAATTTTGAGTGATGCGCTGTAAACACTCGAAACACCTCATCCGCAAACGCCTGACCGATTGTCTCAACTCCCTCGAAGTCTAAAATCACAATCTTAAATCGTTCTAGCCTTGCGAGTAGCCGTTTGGCCTGGGATCGGGAGATAAGCAGCTCGTCCCCGTACCTGGCAAGTCGCACGGGCACGACCGTCTTCGTGAAGCCAAAATCGTCTGCCGCCGTAAATTTCGCAAACACTTTCTGCATGGTTTGCGAACTATTGTTCCGTAGCTTCATGAAGACGCTCGTTCCTGACTCAAACTTCTGCCTTTCCAGTATCCAGTCCTCGATTTCCGCGTGTGTATGCGAGAAATAGACTGTCCCAGAGAGGATTGCAAAGTCATCAAACATACGAGATGAAAAGAATACTCCCTCGCCAGTATGACGTTCTGGATCGGTCGTTATTTTGCCCTTGGACAATTCCAGAACTGCATGTCGTTCATCGATCAGACCTAACTCGTCCTGGATTTTCTTGAATATC
>CAUZQN010000394.1:0-3997 GCA_963581605.1 uncultured Binatia bacterium (SeqCode) | reverse complement strand
AGAAGGAGAAACACGGTCTCTTCGAGCAGTGGGCGCTTCCGCATAAGGATCATCCGTATACGGCCTGCCTGTCCCTGACGCGGAATCCGGACGACGCGGCCGACCTGTTTCAAGAAACCTTTCTGCCCGCGTTTCGCTTTTTTCACCAGTTCACGCCAGGCACAAACTGTCGGGCCTGGCTGCTGACCATCATTTATAATGCCTTTCGGAACCGCTATGCCCAGCGCGTCCGGGCAGGCCACATGGTCGATTTTTATACTGCGCAATACGAAGATGAACGCAAACTGATATCTGTCGGCGAGGCAAATCAGGACGATCCGGCCGAGATTATCCTCGCTCGCCTCCTGGATGGGGAAATCGTCGAAGCCCGCCGAGCTCTACCAGAAGAGTATAGATCAACTCTGCTCCTGGTTGATATTGAGCAGTGTAACTACGAAGAAGCGGCCAAAGCTGTCGGCTGTCCGATCGGCACGATTCTCTCTCGGCTGTCCCGCGCACGCCGCTTGCTACACCAAGCACTCAAAGACTATGCCCAGAAGAAAGGATTATTGAAAGAGAAATAGGCGGCTTGGGAAGTCTAAAACAGCTCTCAGGAAGATGAGGGAGACGTTTTCTCCATCTCCCATTCCCACGGCAAGGCATATTTTTTTTTGCTGTTACAGGTCTTACACGCGGCCACAAGATTGCCTTTGGTCGACTTTCCACCGCGTACCAGCGGAATCAAATGATCCATCGTGAGTTCAGTGGGCGAGAATTGCTGCTGACAGTAGTGGCACACCCCACTGGCGCGTTTGCGCTTCCACCAGGCGGACCGGCGCAGTTCACGTGCATGGTTCTTCTCGCGCTGGATGTCCGCTGAGGTGACATCCGAAAAGAACGCGTCGCTAAACGGAGTATGCTCCACTGCCTTTCTCCCTGCTTGTGTGTTTTCCAGCCTAGCACCAGAACAGGGCAGGGGAAAGGTATTTTTCGCCTTCGCGGGTCGATTTATGGCAACGAATCTAACAATGTAGTGGTGCTAAGGTGAGAAGCGGGGGGCCCCGCTAGTGGGGAACCCCACGTGTATACGGCTTAATGCGATCCTTCGCTGTGGCCGCCCTCGGGCATGGCTTCTTTGGCCTCACCTGCCATCTTCTCGGCGGCGTCAGTGGCACTCGCTTCGGCCTTTTCTTCCATTGAAGCAGCCTCTTCTACCATCTCCGCGGCTGCCTCACTCACTGAGCCGTCACTATCGCCATGACCTCCCTCATGGTGGTCTGCGTATACTCCCATCGGAGCACCTGCGAGTCCTACGGTCAGGGCACATGCCAGAACTGTTGTCCAACGCTTCATCTGTTTTCTCCTTTCTTCTGTAACATTCCGGACATTCTAGACTTTCTCCGCTTCCTCAAGCTCATTTTTCTTAACCATTCTTCTACAGCGAAAAGCTCCTCTGCCTTGTGTGAACACACGGATTGCGCTTTGGTCTCTTTGTTTCGCTGAAATCTATTTTTCTCCAGTCTCTCATTTTCCCAGTCAGTCAGATTGTACCCAGCCCTCGGAAAGTGCTGTGTTCCCGATCCCAGAGTGCTTGAACCATTTGCTCCTGCGTCCTGGGAGTCTCCCTTCCCCCCCCCTTTCGTTCCTGTATAGAGGGCCTGCGACACGGTGGCAACGTCTATCCAACGGCATTCGATTAGCCGCTGCAAAAATTCTCAACCTACCCTTTGCACTATATGTTAACACAACTGTCACAAAGGAGACAAAAAATACACATAGTCAGGAATGAAAGTATATTTGAGTCACTTAGGTGACGATCATTTTCTTGGTCGGAAGAGACAATCATTCTAGACTAGAGAGCGTCAATACAAGACTCTGACAAGACCCTGAAAGGAAAACGGCAATGGTAAAAAAAGATACTGCAAATAATATGTCCGATGCTATGATCGCCTATAAGGCTCTCCTCTTCGATCTGCCCATGGCAGGCACGCGTTGGGGCTTGGGCTCCGGAAACGAAAAAGAAACTACGGCAACAGCCTGGACCGGCTACGATGCTATGGTCAGACTCGCCTCACGCACGGTTGATGGCTGGTATCGTTCGCCACTGTTTGCACAAACAACCGCACGTTCGCTTGAGGGTTTCCTGCGCTGGCAACAGGTTGGTAACGCGTTTACAAAAACCGTGCTGACCGGGCTTGCCCAGGCGGCCGGACTCCCGTCTCGTGCAGACACTCAGGCCCTACAGGCTGAGATCAGGGCGCTCCGGGAGGAAACCACTGCGCTCAGAGCAACTCCAGTGGGGCAAGACCTCACACCGGAGCCAATAAAATCAACGCCTAGCATCACACGCATCGCCGCCTAATCATAACAAATAGGAATATAGCCCCCCAGGGGTCTGCGCCCCTCTTTTTTTTCACACCCAAATCTTCCCACTGATCAGACATGGCACAAACGTTTATAAGACGACGGCTGACCCAGACCGAAGCCGCTTTCCTGTATAGCGAGAAGCCAGATGCTGCCATGCACATCGGCGGCTGTAGCTTATACGAAGGCCATCTGTCCCGAGATACGCTGTTGCGCCTGATCGAAAGTCGCTTGCACCGCTTGCCGCAGTATCGCCAGAAGGTAGTCTTCTCTCCGCTCGGTATTGCCCATCCTACCTGGGAAGATGACCCCGCCTTCGATCTCGCCCACCATATCGAAGAAGTCAGCCTGCCCGACCCAGCCGATGACAACGTACTGTCTCAGGTGTGCGGGCAGCTCTTTGCCTCCCCGCTCGACAGAAGGCGCCCGCTTTGGAAGCTGATTCTTATGCACGGACGCCCTGACGGGAATACCATGGTCATGGCACTCGTCCACCAAGCCATGCTTGAGGGTGTCTCGGGAATTGACCTTATCCTGGTCCTGCACGACATCAAGCCGGATGGAGAACCCGCACAGCAGCCGACGGGAACATGGCAGGCAGAACCTCTACCGGACGCACTCTCCTTACTCCAAGAGGCATTTCGAGACCGTATTACAGAAGTGGCTCAGCGCTGGGCCGACATGAGCTTTCGTCTGCTGCGTCCTGCCGCGCAGGGCATCTATTCCAGGCGCATGGCCAATGCCGTCATCAACGTCATTCCAACGCTCTTGCGGCAGGTGCCATCGACCCCATTTAATAAACCGCTGTCAGGCCAACGCCAACTTGTCTGGCTTGAGCTCTCGTACGCGGAGGTCCGTTTTATTCGCTCTGTCCTGAGAGGCACAGTCAATAATGTAGTCCTAGCCATTATTGCCGGCGGGCTAGGACGCTATCTACAAGCCAAGGGGCAGAAAATCGACGGCGTTGACCTGCGCACCGCGTGTCCAATAAACCTCAAACGCCATGAGCCGCGGAATCACCGGAACGCGCAACCTGCAGACCGCACCTCAACTATCCTGATCCCGCTCTATATTGGGATTACGGACCCCATCCTACGCCTCGCTGCCCAGAAGGCGGCAAGCGAAGAATTACAAGAACAGGATCAGGCCGGTACGTTTCATGCCATCAAGTCTGTGTGTCATTGGGTCCCACCTGCCTGGCAGGCTCTGGTCGGACACATGCCATCCCGGATGACTCTCGCCAATACTGTGGTGATGAATATCCCCGGCCCCCAGATTCCGCTCTACCTCGCAGGGCATAAGAGGCACGCCTTTTTTCCCATGGGTCCATTAGTCCCAAATATAGGATTGTTCCACGCTATTGCGAGCTATAATCAAAAGCTCACCATAGGCGTCACTGTTGATCCCCAACTCATGCCGGACGTGTGGGCCTATATCGAGTGCCTACGAGCATCATTCAGCGAGCTCCGTCAGGCAGCAGAACAATTCTCTCAACGTTCCGCAAGCCCAACTTCGCACCACAACGCGGCCTCATCAGGCTCTTCCCAGCACTCAGTTTAGCACCAGCGTCTAAGCGGAAGCCACATGCTCCGACAAACCGGCCATATCGTACGCCATCACGATCAGGTCTCGAGTCTGACCGGAGCGATCAATG
>CAUZQN010000393.1:0-3997 GCA_963581605.1 uncultured Binatia bacterium (SeqCode) | reverse complement strand
AAGACCCCAAGTTAGAGCGTATCATAGGGCAAGAGTCGCAATCAATATAGACGAAGAAGTGCTGGTCTGGGTCGCCGCGGCCCTCCGGCCGAGATGATCAAACAGTAACTCCCATGAAGAACTCATAGAGAGGAGAAGTGTATGAGCATCAAGCCGATCATCCAACTCTACCCGGTGATTCCTGCGGAGGGGAAAGAGCGGGAAACTCTGCGTCCCATCGGGCGCAACAGCGAGCGGTACCAGGCGGTGATTCGAGACTGGGCAAAGCTGGCAGTGGCCGCGGACGAGCTGGGCTACTGGGGCTTCAGCACGATTGAGCATCACTTTCACTCCGAAGGATATGAGGTGGGGCCCAATCCCGGCGTCCTGAATGCCTGGTGGGCGGGGCTGACGAAAAATATTCGGATGGGGGCGCTGGGGTATGTGATGAGTACGCAGGACCCGGTGCGGGTGGCGGAGGAGTGTGCGATTTTGGACCACATTCTAGAGGGCCGGTTTTTCGCTGGGTTTGCCCGTGGCTATCAGTCCCGCTGGGCGAATGTTCTGGGGCAACACTACAATGCTAAGGCGACGTTATCGGACGAGTCAGATGATGACGAGCTGAACCGGCAGATTTTCGAAGAGCAGATGGACATCGTCCTGCAGTGTTGGACGCAGGAGGCGGTATCATATGATGGAAAGTTTTTCAAAATCCCCTATCCCTACGAGACCGGGGTGGAAGGCTACCCGGCCTATGAGCTGGCGCGCAAGAGCGGGGCGCCGGGTGAAATTGGGCCGAACAACGAAGTGCGCAAGGTGAGTGTCGTCCCGGCTCCGTACACGCAGCCCCATCCGCCGGTGTTTGTGGCAACAAGTGCGAGCAAGGAGTCGGCGGTGTATTGTGGGCGCAAAGGATTCGTCCCGTGCTATTTCGCGCCGATCGACAAAGCGGCAGAGCATGGGCAGGCGTGCTGGGAGGCGGCGCAAGGGGCTGGGTATAATATCCGCTTTGGCGAGAAGCAGGCGCTGGTGCGTTGGGTCCACATCACCAACTCGCGAGAAGAGTACCGGCAATCGATCGCCCGCAATGATGTAGACATCTACGTGGACTTTTATTCTAAGTTCTTTCCCAAGGCCTTTGACGTGGCTAAGGTCAAGGCCGATCCGGTCCAGGCAGTGATCGACTGTGGATTATACGTAGGCGGGACGGCCGACGACGTGTGCGAACAACTCCAAAGCCAGCTCGATCGCCTTCCGGTGGAGTATCTGGTTCTGATTTGGCACTGGGCGCAGCAGCCTACACACGATGTGCTCCGGGAGATGGAGCTCTTTGCTCGGGACGTCGTGCCTCAGCTCGACAACTCCGGGCAGAGGTGAGGCCGGCCTGAGCAAGTAGACGAGGAAAGCACGCTGCGACAACGCGAAACGAACAGCAACAAGAAGCATATCCTGGGAACTGCGCGCTGCCACGAGCCTGGCCCGACTGTGGCAGCAGCAGGGGAAGAAAGCCGAAGCCCGCGACTTGGTCGCCCCGGTCTACAACTGCTTCACCGAAGGCTTTGACACGGCGGACCTGCAGGACGCGAAGGCATTGTGCTCGACGAGTTGCCCTGAAACTCGCCTAACCAAAACAGCTGCCTGTGTAGAACTTTCGGATCTGCAAGTCAGTTGACTGTGATCACTCGATCTCCTGCTACCACAGCGTCCGTACAGGATACTGCTGGATCTGCGGATCAGGGCTCGCAATCACCAAACCATGAGTAAGAGCTTGACATACCAGTAATCGGTCAAACGGGTCTCGATGCAGCAGGGGTAGGCGATCCAGCGCTAACACGGCTTCTTCTTCGATCGGGAGTGCAGTGAGCGCAAGCAGCGTACGCTGTGTAGGAATAAAATGCCTCGGCGAGTCTGGTAACGGAAGTTTCCCCAGCGTGTGCTTAATCGCAATTTCCCATGCCGAGGCAGCGCTCAAATAGACTTCGTTATCCGGATCCGTGACGATAGTTCGCGCTGGCCCGGAGAGTTCAGGCGCATCGTCAGCCATCCACAGGAAAGTACAAGTATCCACGAGCACCTTCATGATTCCCGCCCTTCAAAAGCACGCAGAAGCTTCTCGGGCAGCGGTTCAAAGAACTCTGACGGTACCTGTACTTTACCTTTTGCCGTACCAAGGGGGCGAGGTGTTTTGCGCTGCCGGGGTAAAGGGCGAATTTCGGCTATGGGGACGTTATATCTGCACAGCAGAATGGTTTCTCCAGCTTCGAGGTCTTTGAGATAGCGCGAGAGGTGTGTCTTGGCTTCATGAATATTGAGTTTAATCATAGAGCCAATAGTAGCCTAATATTTAAACTAACTCAAAGGGAGCATACCAGAATAATGGGAAAGAATGATCCTAAACACTCACGCCCCAGGGATTTTCGAAAAGTCGGGCTTACGATTTTCTAGAAAAGCGGCAATTGCCTCACGGTTGGCCGGCGCACCGACCAAGTCTTTATAGACCTCGATCTCACGCGCATGCGATTCTTGAGCCAGCGTGAGCCGTCCACCCGCCAGCATGAGCTCTTTGGTTGCGATAAGAGATGAAATGGGGTTGGCAGCAATTTCCTCAGCTACAGTCATAGCCTGAGCCATCAACTCTTCTGGTGGACATACTTTCCAGACATAGCCGGCTTGATGGACTTCTTCTGCTGACATCCATTTGCCGGACAGCAGTGTATAGGCAGCGTTCTGCCAGCCCATGCGCATAGGAAAAAGACCGCTACTACCCGCTTCCGGTGCAAGGCCGAGTTGCGAAAACGGCGTACGCAACTTGGCCGTACTCGATATCAGGACCAGATCACAGTGAGACAGCAGGGTCATACCGATCCCCACGCCCACACCATTGACCGCAGCGATGAGCGGTTTTTTGAATGACGTCAGCTGAGCAAGAAAGCTCGGAAACTGATAGCCCTCACTGCCGCTGTCGATCATCCGCTGCATCTCGGCCAAGTCTTGGCCGGCGGAAAACGCGCGGCCTTCACCTGTCAGGACAGCAACGGCAATGCCAGGCTCTTCTTCCTCGGTTTGTTTCAGTGCATCCCGCACCGCAGCATACTGTTCGTTATTAAAGGCGTTCAGTTGCTCGGGACGATTGAGCGTTAGTTTTCGGACCCGGCCATGATCTTCAACCTTCAGGGACATAGTTTCTCCTTTGCTCCTTTACCCGTTCGCTATGTCACCCATTTCATTTCGGAATAATTGGCAACACGACGTGAGAAGGATGCGCTTCGTCATGAAAGACGTGCTGTAGGGCGGGCTCCAGTATACTGGCCTCACCGCTGGCCTCACCCGTTTGTGGGTTGCGGTCAAAACGCGGGAAGTTTGAGCTGGCGATATCGAGACGAATACGATGCCCGGCTTTGAAGACATTGCTGGTCGCCCACAGGTCTATCGTAAACTCGTAAACCTCATCCGGTTTGAGCAGCGTTGCTTTTACTTTTGATGCACGGTAGCGACCACGAATGATACCGTCAGTCAGATTACGTGCGTACCCTGCTGGATCGACATCCATTGGATGGACATCCACCAACTTAGCCGTGAAGTCTGTATCGACTGCACTGGTTGCCGCATACAACGTAACCGTGATCGGCCCAGTAACTTCGACATCCTGTCCCAACACCGGGGTGGTGTATACCAGGACGTCTTCCTGTTCTTCCACGGAGCGTTGATCGAACGCTCCGCCTGGTACGGCTGCGGGCCAGCAGCATAACCCTCCGCCCTTGGTCGGAACGGGGTTACGCGGGTCAGACACAAACACGTCAGTAGGTTCGCTACGCGGAGCCTCAGGACTCAGAGTTCCATCACCACGCAGGCTGTTCGCTTTTCCGTCACTATGCAAGTAGTATTTTGTGTGCTGCGTCCGAGCCAGCGGCCATTCGTTTTCATTCCGCCACACATTCTCGCCCATCACAAAAATGCGGACGGGCGGTTCTTCCAATAGACCGTTGTGTTTGCCCTTGAGCCAGTAGTCAAACCATTT
>CAUZQN010000392.1:0-4005 GCA_963581605.1 uncultured Binatia bacterium (SeqCode) | reverse complement strand
CCCTGGTCCCAAGATTTACGGCGTCAGCGGCCACGTGGAGAAACCGGGGCTGTATGAGTTACCCATGGGCCTGCCCTTACGGGAAGTGATCTATGACTATGCTGGCGGCATCCGTGGGGGCAAAGAACTCAAGGCCGTCATGCCGGCCGGTTCGTCGTTTCCCGTTTTGACACCAGATGAGATCGATGTCCACATGGATTTTGATTCCATGCGGGCTATCGGCGCGTTTCTGGGAACCGCAGGTATCATGGTCATGGATGAAGACACCTGTATGGTCCGTGCGCTGGAGATTATTGATCGCTTCTATCATCATGAATCCTGCGGCCAGTGTTCCCCGTGTCGTGAGGGGACCGGCTGGCTGCACAAACTTCTGACCCAGCTCGAAGAGGGCAACGCCAAACCCGACGATCTCGAGTTGATTGATCGCATCTGTAATAACATGATGGGCAACACCGTGTGCGTATTGGCTGATGCTGCGGCTATGCCAACCCAAAGTTTTCTCACAAAATTTCGCGACGAATTTGTCGCCCATATCACCCACGCCGGCTGCCCGCTGAAGAATTCTGCGCCGCAGTCGGACGCTGCTTAATTATTCCAGAAATTTTGCCCAAGAATTTTGCCTAAGAGGTTTGCATGCCCACGCTTGAGATTGATGGTCAAGAGATTACAGTTGAAAACGGTCTAAACGTCATCCAGGCTGCCGAACAGGCAGGTATTGAAGTTCCCCACTACTGCTACCACCCGGGGCTGAGCATCTCGGGCAATTGCCGCATGTGCTTGGTCGAAATTGAAAAAATGCCCAAGCTCCAGATTGGGTGTAATACCCGTGTTTCCGACGGCATGGTGGTGAAAACCAATAGCGAACGGGCCAAGCAGGCGCAGGCGGCCGTACTCGAATTTATCCTGATTAACCATCCGATTGATTGCCCGATTTGTGACCAAGCCGGCGAATGTAAACTCCAAGACTATTACATGCTGTACGGGGCCTATACGAGCGAGATGGGGCTGGAGGCCAAGGTTCATAAACGTAAGGTCATTGATCTTGGGCCGGAAGTCGTGCTCGACGAGGAACGCTGCATCTTGTGCGCCCGCTGCACCCGGTTTCTGGACGAAGTGACGAAAACGGGCGAGCTGGGGATTTTTGAGCGGGGCGATCATTCTCGTATCAGTCTTTTCCCGGGCAAGAAACTGGACAATCCGTACTCCGGCAATGTCGTGGACGTGTGCCCGGTCGGTGCGCTGACCAGTAAAGACTTCCGTTTCAAGTCACGCGTGTGGTACCTCGAAAAAACCCCGTCAATGTGTACGCGCTGTGCCACTGGTTGCAATATCGATATCTACCACCGGCAGGGGGAGATATACCGCTTTCGTCCGCGTCAGAATCCGGAGGTGAATGAGTACTGGATGTGCGACGAAGGGCGCAACTCGTATAAGTCGTTCCAGCAGGACAGCCGGATTCCCAATCCTTTAGTGCGAGGTGCATCGTCCTTTGAGGTCGCCTCGTGGGCTGACGCTGTAAAAAAGGCGGCCCACATACTACTCCAAGCGAAAGAAGAACACGGCCCTGCTGCCATTGCTGCAATTGTCGGCGCAAAGGCAACCAACGAAGAAGCCTTTCTCGTGTCTCGGCTGCTCAAAGAACGAGTCGGTGCGACTCACATTGCCGGTCTGTCTTGGTCTCCTGCTGATGCTTTCCAGGATGACATTCTCATTCATGCGGATAAAAACCCGAATACGCAAGGACTCAAAAGCTTAGGCCTGCTCAATGGCGGGGGAGAAGCGGAAGCGGTCCTGTCCGCAGTTGAAAATGGGAGCGTCAAAGTCCTACTCGTCTTTGGCGCAGACTTAGTGACGACGTTTGGTCGAGAGCGCATAGACAAAGCGCTGGGCGACGCGACGGTTATACTGCTCGACACAGACTATAACGAGACGACGGAGTACGCTGACGTCGTCCTGCCCATCGGCGCTGCGCCTGAGACCGACGGCACGTGTACCAACCATGCCGGCCGCGTTCAGCGGCTCTCAGCAGCATTTCCACCACCGGGAGAAGCCAAAGTAGGTTGGGAAGCCCTTGCCCTGCTCAGCACCCAGCTGGGCGGTCCGGACTCGGTTTCCATTTCAGATGTGTTTGGCGAGTTGACCAAAACCGTCCCGGCCTTTGCGGGTCTCACCTACGGCAAGATCGGTTTCCAGGGGGCTCTATTAGCCGAAGGATCGTTTACTCCTGAGAGCGGAGAAACAGAGAGCTAGCCTCTTGCGGGAGTGGCTTTATTCTCCTTTTCCCTTGCTTGACCCTTTTTGTCGTTCTAGGATTACCCCATGTCTCTATCTGCTCTAACTGCCCCTGCTACTCATCGTTTCACCCGAGAGGAGTATTACCGAATGGGGGAGGCCGGCTTGTTCATCGAGGAACGAGTTGAGCTGCTGAATGGTGAGATCATTACGATGGCTCCACAGCATCCTCCTCACGCAAGTATGGTGAGTCGAATTGCCGAGACGTTCATACGTTTGCTTGGGACACAAGTGACAGTCCGGGCTCAGCTTCCCATTGTACTCAACAACCGGAGCGAACCTGAGCCTGACATCGCCCTGTGTCGCACCGACCCGAATGACTACGAACGTGAGCATCCCAAAGCGGATCAAGTATTCCTCCTGATTTAGGTTGCTGCAGCAAGTCTTTCCTATGATCGTGGCCGTAAAGCGGCAGTCTATGCGGAAAGTGGCATCCCGGAATACTGGATCGTCAACCTTGTTGATCGCCGAGTAGAAACATTCAGTCATCCCGCCCCTACTGTACAGCGATATCGGACTGAACGCATCGTTGTTGCTGGGGACACGCCGGCCCTGCCGACTGGGCTGACGATTGCAGCGGCTGACATTCTCCCGCGTTCTTGAGCCGTGCGCATTGCTGCCTGGAATGTCAACTCAATAAAATAAAGGGCTGCGCATCGATCATATTCTGGTCACAAAGCCGCTTGCCGAACACTTCCTAGAGATCTGTTCAGCCGTTGTCTTCCCCGGTGAAAACTGACAGATTGAATCCTGTGGAGGTGCCGATGCAAAAGCTGCCAGTCGATTACATCAAACGGATTACAGATAATTACGCCGCGCTCGGCTATAAGACGTATCAATGGGTGCGGAATGAAGACGTCCCGCCGTGGGCACCTCTCACAAAGCCGCTCTCGGAGTGTCGTCTCGGGCTGATCGCCTCCGGTGGTATCTATGTCACCGGCCAGATGGCCTTTCACACCGAAGACGATTTTTCGTTTCGAGTCATTCCGAGGGATGTCAAAACTGCTGACTTGCGTACGGCTCATTTTGCCTATGACCAAACCGACGCCCGACAGGATCCCAACGTAGTCTTTCCGATTGATACCCTACGTCGATTAGAAAAAGAGGGTGTAATCGGTAAACTGGCTGACAACGCCTTTACTTTCATGGGTGGAATTTATTCTTCGCGAAAAGTACGCGATGAACTCGCCCCTCGACTGACCGAACAATTGAAGGCTGAACAGGTCGATGTGGCTCTCCTGGTCCCTGTCTGACCCGTGTGTCATCAGTCCGTGGGACTGATCGCACGTCATGTTGAGGCGGCCGGTGTCCCAACCCTGTGTATGGGCAGTGCGCTGGACATCCTGCAGTCGGTTCATCCGCCCCGTGCCGCCTTTCTCGACTATGAGCTCGGCCACACGACCGGAAAACGGCATGAGCCCG
Organism: uncultured Binatia bacterium (SeqCode); assembly: GCA_963581605.1. GTDB lineage: Bacteria > Desulfobacterota > Binatia > Bin18 > Bin18 > Bin18. The sequence goes on along the minus strand of CAUZQN010000392.1, from coordinate 291 downwards.
ATCTCCAGCGAGAGATTCTGATCGAAGCCCTCGACGCGTTCAGCTCACTCAAAGAGTCGGGGAACATCAAGCAGCTACCCTTCCGCTGGGCTGAAGATGACAGCTGGAAAGACTCAGCGATGAATGACGGAGATGCACGCACGTCACGTCTTGATACGCCACAATACCAAACCGAACAGGATCGTATTCTGGCTGAACAGAATGACCCTGAAGCCTGCGTAGTGTGCGAAGTTGTGTGAAGTGTCGGCTTAGGGGCTATCCGGGTAACGGTTTCACGGTTTCACGGTGTCA
>CAUZQN010000391.1:0-4005 GCA_963581605.1 uncultured Binatia bacterium (SeqCode) | reverse complement strand
ATACATAATCATCTGTTACATAATTATAGAAATTGTTTTTGTCACTGCTTTCAACAGAAAAAGAATCAAACATCCCTAGAATTGTATCTTTGACATCCTGTTCCGTTATTTCTTGATAAGAGCTGCAACCACATAATAGAAAGGTTATTGATAGTATAATTATTTTTTTCATTATCTCTCCTTTATTTGAGCCAAAGGCGTTTCATTTAGTTCTTTCCAGATTCCGCTTTTTCTTTCAGGACACCAGATTCTTTGAGTTGTTTTTCCAATATAATAATTTTCCAAAGAGCACCAAGCCCAAAAATAAAGCCCATTGCGCCTGAGCCGCCCTGACAGGTCGTGAAGGTTAGCTTCGAGGTGTTTTCCGTATTCCTCCTTAGTCACGCCATCCACACCCACCGCCCGGTTCCCGGGCAGTGCGTCGTAGCAGGCTCGCAGATTGCCCACGTCACTCACGTGGTGATACAGGCTGGTGAACACCAGCGCTGGTTCGTTGCGAGCCTTTTCTCCTTGCCATATCCACCCACACCAATGCCAATTCCGCCCTTTTTCCTGCGCGCGTGAGTAGAAACCGCCTGAATAGTACCCTCGTGAAATGACCGCACTGTCCCCCACCGAGCGCCAAATTGCCCACCAGGTCATCCTTGACCGATGGAATCCCCACCGACTTGCTTGGAAGCTGGCGAACCACCACCGGCTTAAGCCCAGCGCGGTCGAGCAGCTCCTAAACCGGGAGGACTTCCAGGAGGAGGTCGCCAGACATGAGGCGATCTCCGAGGGCCGCTATACTGATCTCACTGTCGATGACCGCCGAACACGGGTAGCCGATCTCCAGGCGTTGTATTCCAAGGTGCCCGATAGGCGGGTGGCCCTCAAGATGAAGATCCTGAATCAGATCCGCGAGGATGTCGGGGACAGCCCCCTTTAAACGCCCCTTCCGGTGGCGGCAGGCCACCTGGTAGCCCGATACCGAAAGGTGAACCCGCAGCGGGGGTCACGATCAAGGGTAGGCTTGGTAGTGCGCCTCATCGCCGCGCTCACCGATGAGATTTCGATACGGCACTACCTGACAGGCGTCGGCAAGGGTAGCGCAGGAGGTGGCGACAAGCCCAGGTCGCTCTACCTCAAAAGCAACAGCTTCCGCGTCTGCACTATCCGATCACCAGTCATAGCCGGTGCCTCGAGCCTGTACAGATACACCCCCGATGCTATCTGCCTCCCGGCGTCATCACGTCCGTTCCACCGCAGCGCATAGGTTCCGGCCTGACGAGGTCCACTGGCCAACGAGACGACCCGCTGGCCCATCACGTCGTATATTGGCGCCATTTGTTCGCACCGAGCAGCGGTCACAGCAGGCCACCCCAAAGCTGTGCCGAAGAGTATGTGGAGACAATCTGACTCCGTCAAGGTCTATTTTCTTGCCTAACCTTTTGAACACCAACTGAATAGCTCGTGAGGTCAGTGGTTTTCCTTGTTCGGTAAGAAAATAGATAAGGACTGGAATTTACATCAGTTAAAGCCCGTTTCTTCATATACTTCCACAGACATTTGATGGTAGATCTGCCAATCGGCACATACCGATCCTTTCCACCCTTTCCGTGCACCAAGACAAACCCATCTTCAAGATTCACATCCGTCATCTGTAATCGGCTCAATTCTCCCAATCTCATACCCGTATCCAAAAACAACCGAACGATGGTGTAATTCCGTAAACCCAGTAATTATTGGAGTTGAATGAATGTAAGACCTTTCTCATCTCATCTGTCTTGGTGTAAGAGGGGATATAGTGGTATGAGGCTGTTTGACTTTGGGTAGTCGAATCTCTTTTTCGACATACTCTTCCTGGTGCAGAAATCGAGTAAAGGCACGAATACCACGAAACAGGCTATGGTAGGTGCTGGTCCCTCGAAAGGAAAGTCCCTCCAGGCCGAAGTATCAGCAGAGGAAGGGAGCTGTCGCAGAAGCTGGCAGCTAAAGCGGTATCGCGGACCATCTACTGGAGAATTTCCAGGAGTCGCTCGACAGAACTTTGCGATTTGTCCACTGGCCGAAACTCCAACCTGTCCTGCTCACCCTCAAGTGTATCCAAAAAGCGTTGCTTCTCGTGCTCAGACTCGTGTGACTGGCGATTGATAACAGTGACCTGTGCGCTATTCTGCTGGAAGGCGGACCGTAGCATGAAATCGGTTGACAGATCAGTGGGCGGGAGAGAGTAGCCAACCACGAAGACACGGTCAGCTTGACCCAGGGAGGTCTTCGCAATCCGCCATTGTGTCCTCATACTATTGTTGAAGTAGTAAGCCGTCTTGTCGAAGACCGGGGGTACGATCAGGGGCACCAAATCCTTAGCGTTTCTTTCCGCCAGAAATGCCGCCCTATGGCGCAGCCTGCGGAGATTTGAGTAGTAGATCTGATCGCCCGCAAACTCTGAACCGCCAGAGAAGTACCAGTTGACCGAACCATGCAGCTTGAGAAGCTTCAGCGTATCTGCGTGCTCGAAGCCCCAGAGAGAGGCAGTTCTCCCAGATATGTTGTTGACGGGGATCTGATACAGAGATTCTATGTGGATCTCTTCGTTCAGGTGCTTCAGAGCGGACTCAACGCGGCTCTGCAGATCCTGACATCGACCCTTTCCATCGGTTCTTCCGCCAGTGCCGGGTCAGGACAGCACACAAACACCGTAGGCGCAGCCAAACTACCCCAAGACAAGCCTGAAATCAAACCCAAAATCCTTGACAATACTCCTTGACCATGCTAACCATCCCCTTTTATTCCGCCTATACTTGACTGCCCCGGAGCGGCGGCCGGGTTTTTTTGCGGCAGTGTCAGGGTTGACCGTCGTCTCAGGGGTATTACACTCAAACGAGGCAATCAGAGCGATGCTGCTGATGGCATATCGATTCCACCTGAACCTGGAGGTCCAATGTGAGGAAGATGATCGGTTTGGTCGCAGCGTTGCCTTTCGCATCCATCCTGTTCGCCGTCGAAGAATCAGCCGCCCAGGACAGCGGCGGTGGGGAGATGCTGAATGAGGTGCCCATCTGGCCTGTTCCGGCCGAAATGACCCTCAAGGAGTACAGAGACGCCAATCGCAGACTGGGCGTCGGGCTGGTGCTGATGTCGGTGCCGCTGCCCGGGGCGCTGCATTTCTACGCCGATGAGCCAAGAGCGGGATGGATGCATGTCGGCGCGGCTGCTCTGGGGGTTACCTCGATCATCGTCGGCGCAGCGATCGTCGACGAGAGGGACAATGCCTGGCAGAAAACCGACCTCGAGATCGTCGATGTAACGGGACAAGACGGGACGGTGGAGCGATACGAGAAGATACCTATCGAGGAAGAAGGGGGAGTATTCACGTATCGCCTGAACAAGCTCGATCGCAAAACCGAGGGCGAGGGCGGGGTTGCGTTTATTGTCTTGGGGGCGGGCCTGGTCGTGGGGCAGCTGGTCCACGACTGGATCGGCGGCGTCAAGACGATCGAGAGAAAGCGGGACGCCGTCAGGTTCAAGTACGGCAAATCCGTGGACCGCCGGTTGAGCTTGAACCCCAGTATGGATATTGAGCGCGGCAGCTACGGGGGAAAGCTCTCTTACCGCTTCTGAGCGATTCTCATGCTGCTTGCGCAGGTCTCGGCGGGGCTCCCCCGCCAGACTCGGAATGAGATGAGAAGAGGAGAGATGAACGATCCATCCGACTGCGAGTTGCTGGCGCGCTACCTATCGGGTGAATGCTCTGATGAGGAGCAGGCCGAGGTTGAGGCCCTGATCGCTTCGGACCCGGAAAAGCAGCGTCTCATCGCATCCATGAGCAGCGTGTGGGCCACCCCGGATCCCCATTCGAGGACGCCCGACGTGAGCCGACTGTGGGGCGATATTGCCGAGAAAACGGGCATTGCCACCACACCCCAAATGCCCAGCGGCTGCACTCCGCCTTGGAGTTCTTCCGTGATCTGACGTTCACCATGATCCTTTCGTGCTCGTCAAGGTGACTGCCCTCAAACACGA
>CAUZQN010000390.1:0-4012 GCA_963581605.1 uncultured Binatia bacterium (SeqCode) | reverse complement strand
CCTAGGAGACCTCGCCTCTTCCCGAACTTACCTGAAGCACGGGAGTGCGCTCTACGACTCCCAGCAGCACCACGCTTTGGCGTTCACCTATTCTGTTGACCCTGGGATCGGCTGTCTCTTCCGTGCGGCCGAAGCCCTGTGGCATCTTGGCTATCCGGATCGGGCTCTGAAGAGCAGCCACGAGGCCCTGACCCTGGCCCAAGAACTGTCTCAGCCGTTTAGTCAGACTTTTGCCCTAAACTTTACGACCTGGCTCCATCTGTATCGCCGGGAAGGGCAAGCAGCCCAAGACCAGGCGGAGGGCGTCATTGCGTTGTCGACCGAGCAGGGATTTCCGGTCTTCTTGGCGATGGGAACTATCCTGCGGGGGTGGGCGCTGGCTGCGCAGTGGCATATAGAGACAGGCCTCAGCCAGCTGCGCGATGGACTAGCTGCCCTGCAAGCTACGGGGTCAGAAGTTTGTCGCTCGCAGTTTCTTGCCTTATTGGCCGAGACCTATGGGCAGGGCGGCCAAGCCGAGGAAGGACTTGCCGCAGTGGCCGAGGCTTTAGCCTTTGTCGAGAGAACCGAGGAGCGTTACTGTGAGGCCGAGTTGTACCGGCTGAAAGGGGAGCTGACGCTTAAAAAGTCACAAGTCGAAAGTCAAAAGCCTGTCCTGAGCGGCGCCGAAGGATCACAGGTCGAAGAAGAAGCGGAGGCGTATTTTCAGAAGGCTATCGCGATTGCCCAGAAACAAGAAGCCAAATCCTGGGAACTGCGTGCCGCCACGAGTCTGGCCCGGCTGTGGCAGCAGCAGGGGAAAAAACAAGAAGCCCGAGACCTACTCGGCCCCGTCTATAACTGGTTCACCGAAGGGTTTGATACGGCAGATTTGAAAGACGCCAAAGCGTTGCTGGATGCTCTCTCGACTTAGTTTGCAGCGGCTCGTATGGTGCAATATATGGACACGGTGACGCTCTCAGCCCGGATGGTTTGGATAGTTTTCGCGACACGAGGTGAATGATGACTCTTCGAGAAATATTGGCCGACATCCATGCACTTGAAGAGGAGCTTCTGTCCTTTGAGCGAAAGTACGGTGTGCGCTCAGAGACCTTCTACGCAGCCTATACGAATGGAGAAGAGCCTGAAGATGACCAGTGGACACTCGACTTTGGGGAATGGGCAAGTGTGTATCGAACCTGGCTGACCAGGCAAGCCGAGTATCGGAACGAAGTACAACGTCACCAGCGTGATACGCCCAGCCTCGCCGGACTCATCCATGTCTCGGCATGACCAACCCTCTGCGGACTCCGGAAGACTATGAACTGTTCCTGTACTCGTTAGCAGAGCAGTATTCCTCTATTCGTCGCTCCACCGTCAGCTTGATACGCCGCGGTGCCTCGCTCGCACGGGTCGCCGGGGAATTATACTTCGACCAGGATATTCGTCTGGTCGTTCGGGAGAGACTCGTCTATGATCGTTTGCCCGTGACAATAGACTCGTACGGATACGAAGTGTGGCGAGCGGAAGAAAAACTCTACTGGTATGACTCACAACCCCACCCTCATGAGCCCCGGTTATAGGAGACGCATCCTCATCACAAGCATCTTCCTCCCGATATAAAACATCACCGTATTCCTGCTCCGGAAATGAGTTTTGCTCGGCCCAATTTGCCGGCCTTGGTGCAAGAGATTACCCACCTCCTGAGAAAGATAGTTGAGGAGACGGAGGCCGGAGACCACTAACCGATGGGGAGAAGCGACACCATGTTCTTCCTTCGAGGCATGACCGATGACGTTTCAGGGTGAGCTGACGCTACAAAAGTTCAAAGCCCGCCCTGAGCAAAGTCGAAGGGTTCAAGGTTCAAAGTTCAACGCTGAAGAAGCGGAGGCGTGTTTTCAGAAGGCTATCGCGATTGCCCAGAAACAAGAAGCCAAATCCTGGGAGCTGCGTGCTGCCACGAGTCTGGCCCGGCTGTGGCAGCAGCAGGGGAAGGTAGCAGAAGCCAGAGAGCTCCTTGCCCCGGTCTACAACTGGTTCACCGAAGGCTTTGATACGGCAGATTTGAAAGACGCCAAAACGTTGCTAGAACAATTAACCTGAAACAGTACTTCATCCTCCAAGAGGACTGATGCCTATTTCTTTTTCCACGTCCATTAATAAACCAAAATAAACCAACGGCAGGCAGGGGGGAACAATTGCTCGTTCGAGGAGATTGGGCACCTGATTTCGTCTTGGCGCGGCAGGGGGGAACACCGACGCGCTTCTACGGATGGGCAGGTGGCAGGCCTACGGTTCTTTGCTTCTATACCAGGCAGGGGAGCACGGAGTCATTAGACACGCTTGTATGGTTCTGGGACGCACTCACGAAAGGTGGACCGGATGCGATAGCGATTTTCGCGGTAAACGAGGACGCGCCTTCCGTAAACGAACAGCATGCGGTCAAGCGCGGAATTTCCTTTCCTATTTTTTCAGACACAGCAGGGTCGGTGCGTGCGTTGTATGGGGCGGATCCTCGCGAGACGATGATAATTTTTGTCCTGGGCCCCAACCTGCGGGTGCTCGATGTGCATCCCGTATCAGATCGGGATACTGCGCTGCAGAAGATCCGCGCAACCTTGGAGGCGATCCCGCAGTGCGAGCCCGTAGGGGTTGTGATGCAGGCGCCGGTGCTTTTGGTTCCGGAACTGCTCGAAAGGGATTTTTGCGAGCGTTTGATCGAAGTGTGGAGAACCCAAGGCAACGTGGAGACGGGGGTGGAGCACTCCCGCGCAGGGCAGCGTGAGGATACCCTCATGCCCGGCGCCAAGCGACGGCGCGATCACATTGTGACGGATGCCGAGCTGTTGCGCACGCTCACCGCTCAAGTGAGCCGTCGCCTGATGCCGGAGCTGCACAAGGCGTTCTCGTTTAGAGCGACGCGATTTGAAGGATTCAAGATTGCTTGCTACGACGCGGCAATGGGGGGATTTTTTCGCGCGCATCGCGACAATTTAAGTCCTGCGACGGCCCATCGTCGCTTTGCGCTCACGTTGAATCTCAATGCAGGATATGAAGGCGGACATCTACGGTTTCCCGAATACGGCCCCCATCTCTACCGCCCCGACGCCGGGGGCGCCATTGTGTTCTCTGGCGCGCTCTTACATGAAGCCCTTGCGGTCACGAGGGGGCAGCGTTTTGTCCTGCTCTCGTTCCTGTTTAGGGAGGAGGACGTCCACACCTCTCGCCGTCCGGCGCATGCAGGCGCTGGCTAACCAACTCTAGTCGGGGTATGACGGGCAACCGGACAGAAAGTGTACAGAAGCGATTAAAGGGGATCATGCAGCAGCGAACGGACAACCAGAAACGCACGCTTGCACTCGCAGGGCTCAGACATCAACTTGACATATTACAGAGCAATACAATGAAAGTCTCCGAAGGCTCGCAGGAGGGGCAATCCACGGCTCGTTCTGTGTCTCGTGCCCATGAGGACGCTGTTGCGGTCGCATCTTCTTGCCGTATTGGCCGAGGCCTATAGGAAGGACGCCCAGATTGAAGCTGGGCTCACGACGGTGGCCGAGGCGCTAGCTTTTGTTGAGAGAACCGAGGGGCGTTACTATGAGGCGGAGTTGTACCGGCTCCAGGGGGAGCTGACGCTTCAAGAGTCGAAAGTCGAAAGTCAAAGATCACAGGTCGAAGAAGAAGCGGAGGCGTGTTTTCAGAAGGCCATTGCGATTGCCCAGAAACAAGAAGCCAAATCCTGGGAACTGCGCGCCGCCACGAGCCTCGCTCGGCTGTGGCAGCAACAGGGGAAGACGGCGGAGGCTCGCGAGCTGTTAGCCCCGGTCTACAACTGGTTCACAGAAGGGTTTGACACAGAGGACCTGAAAGACGCGAAAGCGTTACTCAGCGCGCTACAAGAGAAGGCGTGACTTTGGATGCAGTGCTGGTAAGCTCCTGTCCTCCTCATCTCCAGGGGAGGCTAAAATTCCCGCTCCACGTAAACCGGAAACAATTCTATGTTGGTAGTGAAATGAAGGTAGCGGAGTGAGAT
>CAUZQN010000389.1:0-4020 GCA_963581605.1 uncultured Binatia bacterium (SeqCode) | reverse complement strand
AGCAGAACCATCCGCGCGTCCGCCCCGAGCTGCTTGATAAAACCGTCCTGCACGGCGTCGCCAAGGGCCAGCCCCTGCGCAAGGTGTATCTGCGTCGTGGAGAGGTTACCCATATAGAATAGCGTATTCGCCACCATCAAATGGGCTCTCTGCATGAGGGTGGCGTCGTCCTGCCCCTGGGCCAGGCGCAGCATCTGTTCGGCCACTTCTAGGCTTGTCCGCAGCTCAGATTGACCGCCCATATGAAATGGGCACAGCCCCATCAACACATCAAAAATCTGCCGGGGCTCGCCAACCTGCTGAGACAGGGTGTACGCCCGTTCCATGCTCCGGCCCAGCTCGGGAGAGGCCCATCCGGTCGTGGTAAAGAGCGACGCCTGTAACGCCATATGAAACGGCAGCTCGTGCTGCGCCCGCTCAGGGCTGTCGGGCAGAGTCTGGAGGAGCGCGACACCTTTGTCCAAGTGCTGGATAGCTTCGGTGTTGGCAAACCGCTGCGTGGCCTGCTGCCCGGCTTGTAGCCAATACGGCAGCGCCTGCTCAATCAGCTGGGCCTCGGTGTAATGGTGCGCTAGCAGCTCCGGCTGCGCGCTTACCCGCTCGGCAAACTGCTGCTCCATGACTTCGGCAATCTGACGGTGGTACTGCTGGCGGGTGCGTTTCAATAATGACTGATACGCTGTGTCCTGAATCAGCGCATGCTTAAACGTGTACTGAGCATCGGGCAGGTAGCCGCGCTGATAAACCAACTCGGCCTGGACTAATTGTTCGAGACCTTGTTGCAGCTCCTCCTCGGCAAGTAACTCTGTAGCGTGGAGGAGTTCATAGTTAAACTCTCGGCCTATCGTTGCCCCCAATTGCGCCACCCCTTTGGCCAGTGGCAGCCTATCCAACCGGGCCATGAGCGAGTCTTGTAAGGTGACGGGAATACTCAAAGCGGACACCGGACCTGTTAGTTCATAGTGACCGTTGACGGCCCGGACGATGTCAGATTCCAGCACTGTCTTGGTCAACTCCTCCACAAACAGCGGCACCCCATCGGTCTTAGCCGCGATTTGCTGCACGACCTCGTTTGGCAGTGCTTTACCCCCCGTCACGCGTTCAATTATCGCTACCACGTGCGGCTGTCCCGAGCGGCTCAGTGTGAATTGGGTCATGTGCGACCGGATCGTCCACGGGGGTGTAAATTCCGGACGGAAGACGAGCATGGCCAACATGCGCGCAGTCGGAACTTGGTCCAGGTAGAGGGCCAGCAGTTCAAGCGTTGACGGGTCGGCCCAGTGCAGGTCTTCCCACAGGCAGCATACGGCAGTGTCCTCGGCTTCCTCCACGAGCCAGCGCCCAAGCGTCTCGTAAGTCTTCTCTTTCTGCTTTTGAGGACTATAGGCCAGTGGAGGAGAGTCCTCAGGTTGCGGCAGTGATAACAGCGCTGCGAGCAGGGAAAGAGACAGGGGATCAGTTTTCGCTAAGCGATTAGAGGCGAACGCGTGTTAGAGTTTTTCCAGCTTGGTCTCATCCGTGTCATCCCGCTCAAACTGCAGTCGTTGTTGCAGATGCTCTATGACTGGATGCAGGGCGCTGTTGGTGTGATAGGGAGAACAGTGAAACTCAATACATCTGCCTGCATCCTTGGCAACTCTCTCCTTGAGTTCTTGCATGAGCCGTGATTTGCCAATGCCGGGCTCCCCACTTACCAGCACGGCCTGAGCTTCCCCTGTGCAGGAACGCTGCCAGTGCTCGTGTAGGAACTGGATCTCCTCCTCGCGGCCGACCAATGCTGATAAGCCCTCTACACCCTTTTGAACCGTCGCCTCAAAGCGGCTTTGGACGGCCCGCTCTTCCGTAACCCGATAGAGCGACAGTGGAGTACTGATTCCTTTTAGTGTCTGGGGTCCCTGGTCTTCACAGGCGAACAATCCATGTATCAGCTGATATGTGGTTGCACTGATGACGACCGTATCCGGCTCGGCTTGCCCTTGGACCCGGGCGGCAATGTTCGGTGTTTCACCCATGGCCAGCTGTTCTTGCCTGTCGCCTCCACCCATCGCACCAACAACAACTGGACCCGTATGGATACCGATACGTACTTGTAGGGGCGACCGGCCGGTCACCCCTACGTTTCGCTTTTGTAATGCAGCAACAATTTCCAACCCGGCCCGTGCGGCTCGCGCGGCATCATCTTCATGAGCAGTCGCGTAACCGAAGTACACAAGTATGCCGTCGCCCAGATATTGGGCGATATAACCCTCGTAGCGTTCAATGACTTTTGCACTGGTTTGTTGGTAGGCGCGCACTATCTCCCGTAGCTCTTCGGGGTCGAGTTGCTCCGAAAGGGCTGTCGAGCTGACCAAGTCACAGAACATGACCGTCAGCTGTCGCCGCTCAGCTTCCAGCTTCAAGGATTTCACCGGGGAAGTTGGTGTAAGGGGTGGAGTATCACTTGGCGTAGCGGCTGCTTCATCGCCGCCGGTCCAGACGAGGACTTTCCCATTATCGTCCCGTGCCGCCCGCTCGGCTTCGATGAGCTCTTCGCTCACACCTGCGAGCATTTCATCGTCCACCTGAAAGCGCAGCTTGAGTGACCGATAGGTCACCCGCCCGCGTTGCTGCAATAAGTCGCGGACCTGATCCGATACCTCATCGAACGTCATAGGTTAGCCTCTGGGATTATTTATCTCTTCGACTGTCACAGTACAACTCTTCCCGTAGGGTGCGGCCTGCGCACCGAGTCTGATGTGTCGGGTTACGCTACGCTAACCCGACCTACGGGATTGGTTACATGGATACGCATCAAAAAGAAGCAGTATCAATTGTATCGCGCGCATTGTTGAGGTGGTATGACGCATACGTGCTATGAAGCATACCGAGGAGGAGCCAGTATGATCGTCCCAGCGCGCAAACAATACAAAGTCACTACCGAAGAAAATGTCCCCATGAAGACACGAGATGGGCTCACGCTGTATGCTGATGTGGTCCGGCCGGACTCGGCCGAGCGTTTTCCCGTCCTGCTAAGCCGCACCCCGTACGGCAAAAAGGGCTCCGCCGATCCCAATGGACTGAATGCCTCGTATGCCCAGTATGGCTATGTCTGTATTACCCAGGACTGTCGCGGCCGTTTTGAGTCTGAAGGCGAATACGACACGATCTTTCAAGAAGCGCCCGACGGCTACGATGCCGTCGAATGGGCAGCCCGGTTGCCGTGGTCAAATGGACGGGTAGGGATGACGGGCCAATCTTATTTGGGGCTGACGCAATATCTGATTGCGTGTAATGACCCTATGCCGCCGTCCCTGCAGTGCATGGCTCCAGTCTCGGCCTCGGCTGACTACCATGCCAGTTGGATCTACCAGACCGGCGGGGTGTCGAAGTGGGGCTGGATGGTGCCGTATGCCATATTCAAGGGTCTGGACACGCTCAAACGCCAAGGGCGCAGAGATCTGATGGAAAAAATGAAGGAGTATGTTGAAGGCGGTGAGTTAGCCGGAGTACGGACGACCCGCTGGGGCTTAAACGCGTTCACCCCGCTGACTGATGAATGGTATCGGCACTTGCCAATCAAAGACTGGGGCGAGCTGCTCAAAGAAACCGCCCCGTATATGGCGGATCATATCGCGCATGCCGACGACGGCGAGTACTGGTACCGGGCCAATGTGAACCACTTTGCTGAGACGATCAGTACGCCCATGCTGCACGTTACCTCATGGTACGATACGTTTGCTGAGGGTGGGCCAGCCGCCTATCAGAGCATCACCGCTAAAAGCCAGTCTGAAGCGGCGAGGGGCGCACAACGGCTGATCATCGGACCATGGGGTCACTTGCTGCCGTATACCACGCCGAGTTCACGTGGCGCAGGCGATATTGATTTTGGTCCGAATGCCTTGATCGACCTGAATGAAACCTTGCTGCGCTGGTTTGACTATTGGCTCAAAGATGTGGACAACGGCATGATGGACGAGCCGCCGGTCAGCGTCTTCACTCTTGGTGAGAACCGCTGGCAGCATCTGTCCAATTGGCCACCGC
>CAUZQN010000388.1:0-4025 GCA_963581605.1 uncultured Binatia bacterium (SeqCode) | reverse complement strand
CGTCAGGTGGGACAGGGAGAAGAGTGGCTACTGAGAGGACTAGAAACCCTACAGATAAAATTCGCACGAAATAGCTCATCGATTCTACGCTCCTAATGTCTGACAGCCACGTCTTCAGCCCAGGATTAAAGTGCCTCAATAGTCCTTCATAATCAGAGGCGGCAAGATATGGATCGGTAATCCCTCCACTTCCTCTGGAACGAGTGTTGGCTCGTCGGTGTACACATGAATGCCTCCCCGGTCTAAGCCCACTGAAGTCACACCAGGCAGTTGTCCCAACGTGTCTTTGTTCCGTTTAAAAATCTCCTGGCACTCCTCACAAGGAATTCCAGCAGTCGGGGGGGTCCATAATGCCGGAATTGGCTCAGGACGCATGTGGTCAATACAGAAGCGCCAGCCATGATTCTTGGTCACTTCCGTAAAGCCCTCAGGACATTCCGCCAGCTCCTCGCGTTCTCCTCCCGGATAGAGGACAATCACCCCATCAGGCGGGGGAAGCGGAGGGGGCGTATTTTCTAAGACCGCGACGATAGAAGGCAATTCCGGTCGTACGGCGTCCACACGAAAGCCTGTACAGACGCAATGGTCGAGAACTTCTCGCTGGTCGGGCCTAGCGATGAAGTCCGTGCGCGGGTTGATCGTATCGCCCAAATAGCAGACTCGTTTACGCTGTGTGTGCCGTTCTACGGCTTGGCCCAAGAGCAAGTCGGCGAGTACAACCAGCGCATTGCTGAGGAATTTTACGGCTAAGCACACAAGACTGAAATCGCCTGGCCCGCTCACGGCTCGTTAACCGCTTGAGGTGCTGTGAGTCTGCCCTGAGGAGGTTGTGCCTACCGTGAGCGGCAGCATGCGTCCTAAGAGGGCAAGCCCAATTGCATGCTGGCAAATGACTGGCGGCTGGACGAGCCGCGTACATTCGCACTGAGCCTGTCCGTCTGGCGAGAGAATGACTCGATACGAGACGTGGCGCTGATGATCCCAGCATCGGCCTACCAATTCTCTGGAAAACATAGACTCATACAACAGGGCAAAGCTGTACCGAGCTCCTAATAGCATGAACCGAGCCCGGCTTCTTCGACTGCGAGTAACGTTTTGGATAATTTTCTCGCATGTATTGCGTTGGGCAGGGGTAAGCTCTTCCATATTGTGCAAATTGCGCAAGTTGTGAATAAATAGGTGCTATGTCGCCCGTGGATCGGAGGCCCGTAACCACGGCGGTTTGATCTCGTCTACCGGCACGCCGATCACTGCGGCAATGTGACCGGATATTGGAGAGATGGGCCGGTCCCCGCGGATAATCTGGCTGACCGCCCAGCCGGTGATACCTGTGCGCGGATTCTTTTTCCCCACCACGATATGTGCGCCAACTTTAGGAAAGCTCAGCCCCCGTGCGGCAAGGAGGGCTTTGACCTGGCGGACATGGGCTTCGACTGCCTCAGCAGTATGCTCAACCTGCTCAGCATCCCGTTTAATGTCTTGGGCCTTATTCCGGGCCTTGACAGCACGTGTCGAGGCGTCTTTGTTGTGGTTCGCAACATTATTCGTCATCATTCATAATCCGTCTAGGATTAGATTATTCTTATAGAGTATAAATGTGAAGGCAAAAGGCTAATTCAGCATATCGGTCATTTGAGAAACTCTTATCCGCGCTTATTGCGACTCGGGTGGAGTTTGTTCAAGTGGGGAAAAGGATCCGAGAAATTCGGGAGAAAGAGTTAGGACTTGGCCAAAAAGCATTCGCTCGCAAGATTGGAAAAACGCAAACAGACGTCTCGCACTATGAAAAAGGTGAGCGCATTAAAGATCGTGCTGAGGCACTGCTGCGCATAGCAAAACTTGATCCCAAGAAACGGGGCATTCGGTGGCTACTGGGCGGCTATCCGGCGCTGGTACAGTCGGGCGAACAATCTCTGGGAGAAGCCGTAGGAGGCGTGCGAGTTGCTGAATCAGCCCCACACTACGTCTCGCCCGAGGACCAGCGTTGGAATGAGGCTGCGGAGACACTCCTATCCATTCGGTATCATCAGCCTCCGTCAGTGCAACGTCTGGTGCTGGACCACATTGCCCTTCTAGGTCGTATTCAAACGCTGACCGACGAGAAATAATACATCCTCAGCCGCCATGCTTTTAAAACAAGCCCATCGAGCGCAGCAGGATCACGGCGACGGCGGCTGGCGCGACGAAGCGCAGCAGGAAAACCCAGGCCAAATACAGACCCGATGAAAGATCGCGAGCCGGAACTTCGGCTTGACGCTCTGTATGGGTCATGGACCAGCCGGCAAATAGGGCGACTAACAGACCGCCGACGGGCAGTAGATAGTTGGTCGTCAGCATATCCATAAAGCCAAAAAACCCACGGTCCAAGGCCGACGGGATGCCCACGGCAAAGATCACGCCGCCGAACACCCAGCTCGCTCGCGTCCGGCTCCAGCCTTTTTCATCGATAAAATAGGCGACGACAACCTCAAGCAAGGGCATGGCTGAGCTCAACGCGGCAAAAGTCAGCAGCAAGAAGAACAGCAGGGCTATCCATTGCCCAAAGGGGAGCTGGCCAAAGGCGGCTGGCAGCGTCTCAAAGATGAGTGCCGGACCGGCGTTCGGTTCCAGTTGAAATGTGAAGACCAGGGGAAAGATCACAAACCCGGCCAGGATGGCAATGGCGGTATCACTCACTGCGACAAAGAGAACAGCGCGTGGCAGCTGGGTGTGTCGGTTCAGATAACTGCCATACGTGACCAGGGTACCCATACCTATGCTCAGCGAGAAAAACGCTTGGCCGAGGGCTTCGAGCACGGCCTTGGCGCTAATCTTGTCCCAGTGCGGAGTCATCAGAAAAGCAATGCCTTCAGCGGCGCCATCGGTTGTGAGGGCATACACTAAGAGGAAGCACAGCATAAAAAAGAGGGCGGGCATCATGATCTTATTGCCCCATTCAATGCCGCGTGAGACGCCGCGTGCGACAAACCAAATGGTGACAGCCATAAAGACCGCATGCCAGAATACTTGGAGCGCTGGGCTTGCCGACAGTGTTGCAAAGAGCTGTTTGGTCGCCTCAGTTGACTGCCCGGCAAAACCGTCTGCAATGGACAGGGAAATATAATGCAGGACCCAGCCGCCGACCACAGAGTAATATGACAGCAGGACAAAGCCGGTGAGGACGCCCAGCCAGCCCGTCATAATCCATGGCGAGCGCGGGCGCAGGGTAGCAAACGCGCCAACAGCGTTACGCTGGGTACTGCGTCCGATCAATAACTCGGCAATCATAATCGGGATGCCGACTGCGACAACACAACCGAGGTAGACGAGAATAAACGCCGCACCACCGTACTCCCCGGTGATATACGAAAACCGCCACACATTGCCCAAGCCCACCGCTGAACCCATGGCGGCGAGGACAAATCCTAGCGTGCCGGACCAATTCTCTCTGCCTTGCCCCATACTGCTTCCGCCCCAAACCTACTGCGCCGGAATACCTGCGTTGCTCGGCAACTCGAAATCCTCGTGTACCTTACGTACACTCCGGTTTCTCGTCCCCTCGCGCCTTGGTCTTCCGGCGCTCGTGACGGTTTTACGACAACTTCTTAAGTTTACCAGCCAGGAATAAGAAAAGAAAAAGGGCGGAGACTTGCTCCGCCCTCAAACCCATCATATGTCACGGTACGTAATGTAAGAAAAATACGAGGTGCTTTTTCCATCGTTTCTATTTGATCGCACCCAATTGCCGGTACATAGCATTGGCATCCCAAAAATCACGCTGGGAGGCAATCTTGCCGTTTTTAAAGGTCAGAATGGATACGCCCTGGACGGTGGTCTCTTTACCTTTGGCATCGACGCCCATGAACTTGCTGGCGTGTTTGGCTCGCCAGGTCCACTCGACGGCACCACTCTCAGCGCTCCCGGAATAGGCATTGCAGGTAAACACGTTCTCACCGGCATCCGGCCCGCCAAAGCTCGCAAAAAACTTCCGCAAGCCCTCCTTACCGTTCTCCTTATGCGCAAAGATGACGTCCTCAAACCGGGCG
>CAUZQN010000387.1:0-4033 GCA_963581605.1 uncultured Binatia bacterium (SeqCode) | reverse complement strand
CGAGCGGTTGCTCCAGGCGTGGTTTGTCCCGCGCTGGATAATGACATCTCCGGCTGTGACGAGTACCTCCGAGTCATCGAGTAGCAGGTAACATTCTCCCGAGAGTACAATCGCGTAGTCGATGGTTACGGTCTTATGCATGAACGGGTGGCGCGGCTCTTCAGCGTCATCCAAGGCCTGCTCCGCTCCGAATGACGCAAAGCTCTCCCGTGCGGCCTGACGGTCGACTTGTTCGATCCAATCTTTCTCAGGGGAAAACTCGACAATACGGAAGACCGTCCCGTGTGACGGTGGCGTCAGCGCTACCTGCCCCTGTACCCGGTCTGTCGTGTCGGCCAGCTTTGCGGGTGTCTCCGTAGTCAGCCAAAGATTTGTCACCTCAACCCCAGGTCTATTCGCAGGCAGAAACACTGGCGCAGCAGTGTCGTGTTGGATGATCGCTTTTCCATTTGTATCGTGCCCAGTCACGATGCGACGCGTATCGTTAGCCATAATTGATACCTCCTACCAAGTGCGACCGAGTTTCCATAAAAATGGGGCAGAGGGAACACGCTTGTCTCTCTTTTATTTGAAACGTGAGTTAGTATAGCCTGCATATACCTCAACAGTGATAGGGCAAGGGAGGGGATATGCAAGGCAAAGTGATGACGGTTCTTGGACCGATTGAGCCTGAGACTTTGGGCATAACGTTGACACACGAACACCTGCTCGTCGATCTGCGTGTGTGGTGTGAGGAACCAGAAGAAGAGGAGCAAAAGGTGTTCGTGAAAGCCCCAGTTGAGATGCCTACTCTCGGCGCGATTCGACGCGAACCCTTTGGCAACCTGGATAACTGTGTCCTTGATGATACGGCCCTGGCCATTGAGGAACTCCAAAAGTTTAAGAAGGCTGGCGGCAGCAGTGTGGTGGATTGCACCAACACCGGGTTGGGGCGTACTCCGCTTGCCCTGAAAGAAGTTGCCCAGGACGCTGAAGTCAACATTATTATGGGCTCGGGTTATTACATTGGCCGCTCTCATCCGTATGACATGGCAGATCGTTCAGACGAGATGATCGCCGATGAGATTGAACACGATCTCATGTAAGGTGCTGAGGATACGGGAGTGCGCTCTGGCCTGATTGGCGAGATTGGCACCAGCTTTAAGGTTCGCGAGAACGATCGGCTATCAGACTATGTTGAAGATGATTGTACGGGAACATCTACACGAGTATTGAGGCAAGGATCCGTCTATGGGACGGAACACTACTACAGACCGCTCCCGCACGATTTACTTTTCGTGAAAGGAGACTCCTATGGCCGGCAGACTCACAGACAAAATTGCTATTGTGACCGGGGGTGCCTCAGGCATTGGGCGCGCCACCGTACTCCGCTTTGCTGAAGAGGGTGCCAAGGTGCTGGCCGCAGACCGGAACCCGGGCGGCCTGGAGCAGACCAAAAGTCTGGCTCAGAAAATTAGTCCAGATGTTGAGACTATTGCTGTAGACGTGTCCAAACTGGACCAGGTGTCGGCGATGGTCGACCACGCCGTTGACCATTTTGGCCGCCTGGACGTATTGGTCAACGCGGCCGGGATTCTCATCCTGACACCTCCGCTTGCAGAAGTAGACGAACGGCACTGGGATCTGATCATGTCGACAAATCTCAAGGGACTCTTCTTTTGCTGCAAAGCCGCCATCCCGGCCATGCTCAAGAATGGCGGCGGATCGATCGTCAACATTGCTTCTATGGCTGGTGTCCAAGCCTACAGCCAGTCTCTACCGTATGCGGTCAGTAAAGCCGGAATCATCCATCTCAATTCAGTCGCGGCCAGCCAATATACCTCCCAAGGGATTCGGATGAACTGCATTGCCCCGGGTTTTGTGGATACGCCCCAGGCGCGAGGTAGTACGCAGAGTACGGAAGCTATAGAGAAAGCGGCCCGCTATCATCCCATGGGTCGGATTGGCCAACCCGAGGAGATTGCCAACACGATTCTCTTTCTGGCCTCTGACGAAGCTTCTTACATCAGTGGTTCGACCTTTATTGTTGACGGGGGGTCGTGGTCGGTTGCAAGTCGGCTCTAGTGCTCTATCAGGGATGAAGTGAGGGGCCTGTCATTCTGAACCGAAGCAGAGCGCAGGTGAAGAATCTCTCAGACGCATAAACGAAGAGATTGCAAAGAGATTCTTCGTCGCAGGGCTCCTCAGAATGACACGCATCGAATTCGCGTTGACAAAGTACTAGGGGGGAGACCATGGAGAAACTAATAGAGATTACCAATAAAGCGGTGGCCGATTACGGCTTTCGCCAAATTGTCCAGTGGAGCCCTGAGGATATCGTTGCCCAGTGGCAGCTCTCAACCCGTGAGGCAGAGCTACTCTCAGGCGTCATCAAAGATGAGATGGACCGACTGCCGATTCCGGTTGAGCCCACAGATGTACCAGGAGAACAGGACCGTTTGGCTGGAGTCATTCGGCAGGCGCTGGGTTAACAGTCGGCCGTAGGTGTTATTTGTCCTGCCGTGCCGCCTGCACGGACTCTTCGGCTGCCATCACCACGACGTCTCCAGGTCCGGCGCTGATCTCGCCGCCGTCAACCACATACGTCATGCTGGTAGCAAAAGCCCCGGCTGGACTGGCCAAGAATAATGCCATGCCTGCTATTTCGTTTGGCTCACCAACCCGCTTCTGCGGATTAATCGGAGAGCTGCTCGTTTCGACTGCCTCGACTAAGTCCTTTGCCAGCTCTGTGCGAATAAGACCTGGCGCGATACAGGTCACGCGAATCTTATCGCTTGCCCATTCCTTACCTAAGAGTTGAGCCATATTGATTAACGCAGCTTTAGAGAGGGCATACGTTCCGATGCCCATGGACGGACGAACACCTTCATTAGACGTGATGTTAATGACAGCACCACCGCCCCGTTGGCGCATAGATTCCCGGCACAGCCGCGCCAAATGAAGCGGTGTCCATACATTTGTCTTCATCACTCTGAGGAAATCGGCCTCGTTTTCCTCGGCCAAGGTCACCAGAGAGACTCCGGCAGCGTTATTCACCAGGATATCCACACCCCCGAATTCCTCAACTGTTTGTTGATACAATTTGTCACAGTCCGCACTGTTAGACATGTCTGCCTGCACGATAAGTACGCGCCGACCAGTCACGGTAATGTCCTGTTTCGCTTGCTCAAGCGCCTCCAGCCCTCGGGCGGCAAGAACAATGTCCGCGCCATGCTCGGCAAAAGCTAAAGCAATTGCTCGACCGATCCCTTTAGAACCACCCGTGACAATGGCAACTTTGCTGTCCAGTGAAAAATCAACAATACCCATCAGTCACTCCTCCTTGTTGATTTCTCATACCACAAGATGATTCGAGGAGAGAAGAAGAAGTGCTATTTTCTCTTGACTGCGAGGAGAGGCAGGGACTAGCATCCAATCAGAGAAAAGGGGGCCACCGTGAATTTCGAGCTGACAAAAGAACACAAGCGCATTCAGGCCCAATGTCAGGAGTTGGCAGCAGACTTTGCGACCAGGGCGGCTGAGCATGATCGCGAGGCCAGCAATCCAGTCGAGAACTATGCCTTGCTGCGTGATGCGGGATTTCACATCTTAAACATCCCCACAGACCTGGGTGGTTGGGGAGAAAAACTGTTTGGTCATTCTCTGGTCCTGGAACAACTGGCCCAAGGCTGCCCGGCCACGGCCTTGTCGTTCAATATGCACTTGGCCTGGGTTGGGTATCTGATGGAAAATACCGAGATTACGCCCGATGTGAAGCAGCGCGTGGCAGACTGGGTTGTGAAGGGCAATAATCTCGTTGCGGGTTCTACGTCCGAGCCGACAACGTCGGCCCTGTTGGCCTCGTATGCGCCGGCTACGCAGGCGAAACGAGTTGAAGGTGGCTATGTCATAAACGGTAAGAAATTTTTCTCTTCCATGGTTGGTCCGGCTGATTTCCGGGCGGTCCCGGCTCGTCTTGAGGACGCAACGACTCCTGGGGCAGCAATTATTTTTCTCGTTCCGCGTGAGGCCAAAGGTCAGACCATCGAGGAAG
>CAUZQN010000386.1:0-4043 GCA_963581605.1 uncultured Binatia bacterium (SeqCode) | reverse complement strand
ACGCTGGTGTGCAGCGAGAGGCGCAGGCGGAAGAACTGAAGACCGAGATCGTTGATTTGCTGACCCAAGAGGCGCAGATCCAAAACACGCTCACCTACTCGCGAAAACGGACGAGTGAGGTCACCCAGCGCCTTGATGTCCTAACACAGGACGCGCAGCAGGTTGAACAGCTGCGCCAAGAGACGGAACAAGCGCTCGGCGCGCTGCAGGAAAAATCTACTCGGCTGAGCCGACGCGTACAACACGGGCAGCAGCAGCGAGAAGAAAAGAGTGGCGGGCTACGTGAGACCCGCAGTGCTGGAGAGCAGCTCGATACGACGCTCTCTGGGGCCTGGACCAAACAAGCCGAACTCCGCGCGCGCCTGACAACGTTGGAAGAGCTGGAACATGAATATGATCGCTACGCTCAAGGCGTGCAGTCCGTCATGACTGATGGTGATTTTCCGGCGTCTGTGCTTGGCGTCGTGGCCCAAATGATTGAGGTGCCCCAAGCGTATGAACGCGCTGTCGCAGCGGTGCTGCGAGATAAACTCGAATACATGGTCGTTGCTGATACGGCGACTGGCGTGGTTGCCGTAGACTATTTGAATCAGGCGCAGTCCGGACATGGGAATTTCGTACCTGTACGTCCGAAGGGAGAGGCGCACGTTGCTTATCAGCCTGACCCAAATGGACCGGTTTGGGCTACGGTGGGGGCGGGTGTCTCGCCGCTCATGAGCTGCGTCACCATTTCGTCACAGTATCGGCAGATGATCGAAGCGCTGCTCGGTGATGTTGTTTTGGTCCCAAGTCTGCAGGTCGGTTTGGAACTCTGGAACGGAAATACGAATCCCCACACCTATGTCACTCCGCAGGGAGAAATGATCTCAGCCCTGGGGGTGGTCAGCGGTGGTAGTGGTGGAGTTGCCGAAGCGGCTTTACTAGAGCGGCGACGAGAAATACGCGGGCTGACACAAACGATAGATCGTCAAGAAGAAACGGTGGCCGATCTCGTCCAACGGCGTCAGACGGTGAAACAGCGTCAACACGAGCTGGAGGGAGAGTTGACCCAGCTTGAAGCCGAGGCGCGGACCCTGGGTCAAGAGAACGAAGCCCTGCAGCGAGAAGTCGGCAAGTTGGAGGGAGAGCTGCGGCGTTTACTGGATAGAGGCGAGGGGATTGGGTACGAACGAAACGTTTTGGAACAAGAGTACCGAACTTTGCGGGCCGAAATGTTGAACGCGCAAATCCAAGAACAGGAGATTTCCACACAGCGTCAAGAGCGAGAGCGCGTGCTTTCCTCTCAGCAGGCTGAAGTCGCCGAAGCAAAAGTACATCTTGATCGTCAACGCGCCGCTATCGATGATCTGCGCGTCCGAGTTGCTGAACAAAGAGAGCGCCATGAGGGACTTCAGACCCAGGTGGCCCGCCTGACGAGTCAGGTCCGTGAACTGGAAGAGCGTTTGCGGGCCAGCCAGGCTGTGATCACAGCGGGGACAGAAGAGGTGCAGCAGTTGCAGACTGAAAAGGCGGCATTACGCTCTCACATCGAGCTGACACAGGTCGGTCTGGATGCGGCAAAAGAAGAACAAGTCCGGCGACAGAGCGCATGCGCCGCCCTCCGCACTACCTACCAGGCCTGCGAAGAATGCATCGAAGAAATTCGACAGGCATCGACACAACTGCAGGAAGAAAAAACTCGCATTGAGGTGAGTAGTGCGGAAAAGCGTGTCAGCAGCAAGCATATCGAGTCCACGGTTCGAGAACGCTATGACTTAGCCTTCACTACCGTACCCGGACAGTATGCGGCTGAAGAGCTGAATCAAGCTGAGGGCGAAACGCGTCGCCAGGAATTACGTGAAAAACTGACGCGACTCGGTGAGGTGAATCCGAGTGCGGCAACAGAGCTCGCCGAGGTCGAGGAACGCTTCACTTTTGTGGAATCCCAAAAGAGCGACCTGCTCCACTCTATTGAAGATTTACAGAACACCATTCATAAGCTCAACCGCGAGTCTCATGAGCGCTTTCGCGAAACATTTCACCTTGTAGATGAAAAGTTTCGTGAGGTCTATGCGCGCTTGGTTGAGGGCGGAAAGGCGCAAATATCGCTCACGAATGAGGCCGACTTGTCTGAAAGTGGCGTCGAAATTTCTGTACAACCGCCGGATAAACGACTGCGCTCCATGCAGCTTCTCTCGGGTGGAGAGAAAGCACTGGTTGCGCTGAGCTTTACCTTCGCCCTGTTTTTGATCCGCCCCAGTCCATTCTGTATTTTGGATGAGGTCGACGCTCCGCTAGACGATGCGAATGTCGGCCGATTCAACCAATTACTCCGGGAAATGAGCCAGACAACACAGATCGTTCTGATTACGCATAATAAACGCACTATGGAGGCAGCAGATACGCTCTATGGCGTCACGATGCAGGAGCCCGGCGTATCGACCATGGTGTCGGTTCGTGTGTCCTAATGGCTGTCCGATTTTGGCATCGAAAAAAGAAGCCGCCGACTCGTCCGACATCGTCTCAGCCACCTGCCGGTGGCCCCACTGAAGCCTCACTTTCAACACCCGCTTCCAAAAAAGCCCGCTGGCGTCGCGGCTTGTCTCGGTTACGGAACGCCCTTGGACGTCCTTTTGAACACATTGGATCTGCCGGTCAGGGACAGCCCACGAGTGAGACCTTCTTCTCCGCATTAGAGGAAGTGTTAATCGGGGCGGATGTTGGCGTACAGACTGCATCCCAACTTATGGATCAGCTGCGTGACCGCTCTCGCCGTGAACAGCCGGCTGACATTGCTGCGCTCCGGTCGTATCTACAGGAAGAAATGTGCTCTGTGCTTCAGAAAAGTTTGTATATCCCACCCCAGACCCTGCCTCGTCCCTGGGTCATCCTCGTTGTTGGTGTAAATGGAGTAGGAAAAACGACCTGTATAGCCAAATTGGCTGCTCGGCTGAAAGGAGAAGATAAAAAGGTATTGCTCGTCGCGGCTGATACCTTTCGCGCGGCGGCGATCGAACAACTAAGTGTCTGGGCGGAGCGACTTGGTGTGGACATCATTAAACAT
This sequence comes from uncultured Binatia bacterium (SeqCode), assembly GCA_963581605.1. GTDB lineage: Bacteria > Desulfobacterota > Binatia > Bin18 > Bin18 > Bin18. Next base: position 1,000 of record CAUZQN010000386.1, on the reverse strand, counting down.
CAGCATGGTGCATCGCCATCAGCCGTTGCCTATGACGGCGTACGAGCTGCCGTCGCACGCCAGGCCGATGTGGTTCTCATTGATACGGCGGGGCGTCTACATACCAAAGCTCCGCTCATGGAAGAACTCAAAAAAATGCTCCGGGTCATTGATCGGGAAATACCTGGTGCGCCCCATGACGTTTTCTTGGTCCTTGATGCGACGACCGGTCAGAACGCGCTGAGTCAGGCACGGACCTTTCTGACTGCCCTGCCGCTGACTGGGGTGATCCTTTCCAAGATGGATGGATCGGCAAAAGGCGGAATAACTCTGGCGGTGAGCGGCCAGCTTGGCGTTCCTATTCGGTATATCGGGTTGGGAGAGCAGGTCGAAGACTTAGAGGAGTTTATTCCCGAGGATTTTATTGCCTCCCTTTTTGATGAGACTACACCGGAAATTTCCCTTGACGACATGCCAGAGAGGCCATAAGGTAAAAGTGAAATCTTACTTTATTCTAGGGTGGTATGGCGCTGGAAAGCCTAAAACTTCTTGAAGCGAAATTGAGTGGATTCTTAGAATGCCACGAACAGGTCCGAAGTGAGAATGCAATGCTCACTTCGCGACTAGATGAGCAAGAGCAGGAAGTATCGCTCTTACTCGAACGTGTCCATGAATATGAGACTGAACGGGATGAGGTTCGTGACCGTTTAGAGAAAATCCTTATTCAATTCGGTAATTTAGGTGTTGCTTTGGAAGATGAGGGCTAGCCTATGAAACGCTTGATAGAAGTGGAGATCTTTGGACAAACTTTCACCGTTAACAGTGAAGATGACGAGAAATATGTCCGGAAACTTGCTTCTTTCGTTGACCAGCGCATGCGCCAGATTACGGGAAGTGCGAAAGTCACCGTGCCCCTTCGGGTCGCAATTATGGCAGGCCTGAGCATTGCAGACGAGTTGTTTAAGATCAGTCGGCAAGAAACAGACCTCAGGCAAGAAACAGAGCGGATATCTGGCAGCTT
>CAUZQN010000385.1:0-4052 GCA_963581605.1 uncultured Binatia bacterium (SeqCode) | reverse complement strand
GCCTGATATCTTGGACAAAATGATCGCTGCTGAACCGATAGGCCGCCCCGGACAGCCCGAAGAAATCGCCGCAGCCGTGGTGTGGCTGTGCTCGGACGCTGCATCGTTTGTAACTGGCCATGCCATGGCCGTGGATGGTGGAGCGGTGGCACAGTAACACTGTGGCACCGTAACAAAGGGGTACCCCATGATTAAAGCAGCCAGCTTTCCTGACGCGCGCAAAAATCGCTATCTGCTTCCCGAGTATCCAGCGGTACAGTTGGAAACACACATCACCAATCTGATTGCCGACTTCCGAGACGCCGACGATCCTGTCCATCTCAACGGCGGAAAAGCCCTGTTTGCCGAGTACGGAGAAGGCATCGCGCTGACGCACTGCCATCCTGTCGATCAATGGCAAGTCTACCTGACCGGTTCCGCCCATCTGGCCAAGAAGCCGGTCTCGCTCATCACCGTCCAGTACACGGATAAGTGGGTGCCGTACGGACCGATTGAGGTCTCAAAGGAAGGATTCGCCCTCATTGCTTTCTGGCCAAGACCCAACGCTGAGACGCACGTGATGCCCAAGGACGCCGACATCATCCGCGAAAACCTGAAAGGCAAACCGCATCGAATCATCCTCGAACACATTAACGTGACAAACGGGGCACCGGCAGGCGCTTAGGAGACGACGTTAATCGATGCAGCCGAGATATGGGCGCGCTGCTGGCAGCTTCCCGCAGGTGCGACGCTGGAAACACCAGATCCTACATCGGGTGGCGGGCAATTCTTCGTCCCTCTCCAGGGCTCGGTTGGATACGAAGGCGGCGAGTATGCCAAATGGTCGTCGGTTAATATTGGCCCACAGGACGGACAAATCACACTGCGCGTGGGTGCCGAGGGCGCAAACGTTCTCGGGATGCAGTTTGCGCCGCAGGAGTGAATTCAGAAACGACGATTACGACGCCTGTTTCCGCTTCTTCGCCCAGGCAGCCATGCCGCCGAAGAGATCGCCAATACTGGGTGTGGCCGTTTTACCGCTGAATTCTCGGTAAAGCGTGTTCACATTCACAACAATACGCTCGGCATCCCCCCAGGCAGAGTAATCGCTCAGCGCAATGTCATTAGCCGCCTCTGTCTCCGACATCCCCGCGTCAAAGCGCTTGCGGGTCTCAGCCTCAATATACTGCAGATAGCCTTTGACCGACTCGACGCCACGCTTGTCCGTAATCGGTCCGTGGCCAGGGACAACGGTTTCCACATCCAATTCGAGCATGAGGTCACACGCCTTGATCCAGTTGGCAATCGGCCCGTTCCACATCAGCGGGGTGCCATCGATAAATAAAATATCTCCCGTAAAAATCGTCCGGTCTCCGGGCACATACGCCAGGACATCGCCTCGTGTGTGGGCAGGACCAACTTCTATGAGCTGCACGTCCTTGTCGCCGACTTTGAGATCCAGTCGTTTCTCGAACGTTCGGGAAGGATGTGTGGGAACAATACCTTCAAAATTGAACGGGCCTAAAATTTCCGTAAGGTATTCGCCCAGCTCACCCATGTTGGGCGCCGCTTGCATCATGTCGGCAATACGATTTGGTGGAAGTTCTTCCATTTCTTCAGCACAAGCCTTGGAGGCAATGATCTCCGCACCGTGGACGAGCTGATTGCCAAACCAATGGTCGCCGTTGGCATGCGTGTTCACCAGGGTGTCAACTGATTTCGCAGCCTTGGTTGCCGTCCGCATGGTAGCCAGCATTTCCTGGGTTAAAGACAGGTCAAAGAGCGTATCGACCAGCAACGACTGATCGCCGTCCACGACAAGACCGGCATTACTCCAGCCCCACGAGCCGTCGGGTAGCAAGTAAGCGTAAACATTATTCCCCAAATCGTGCAGCCCTTTGGTGTACTGCCATTTACCCATAAGATCACTTCTCCTTTACCTCCTCTTAGCAATTTTCCACGCAGCGTCAAATGCAAAGAAATGAACTGGCGGATTTCTCCTTGCATAGATATAATCCGTCGAGGCGAGGCTGGTCTGTGAGTGCATCTGTTTCAGCATGTATGGACAGTCCAACCAAAAAGGAGGTCGCTATGAAAACCACTGTGGACGAGATTACGAACGGTATTTACCGCGTCTCAACCTATATCGAACAGGCCGACTTCATGTTCAACCAATACCTGATCAAAGCCGACCAGCCGCTGCTTTTCCACTGCGGAACGCACGGACTCTTTCCCCTTGTATCCGAGGCGGTGGCAAAGGTGATCCCGCTTGAGCGCTTGCGCTGGATTTCGTTTGGGCATTTCGAGGCCGATGAGTCCGGGACGATGAACGACTGGCTTGCGGCTGCGCCGGATGCGCAAGTTGCGGTGGGAACGATCTGCTGTATGACCTCAGTCAACGATCTCGCTATCCGCCCACCCAGACCACTCGAAGATGGTGAGAGCATTGATTTAGGCGACAAGCAGGTGCGCTATGTCGCGACGCCGCATGTGCCTCATAGCTGGGACGCCGGACTCATGTTTGAGGAAACCACAAAAACCCTCTTTTGTGGCGACCTCTTCACTCGCATAGGGGACAGTCCTGCCGTGTCAGAAGAAGATCCGGTCGAGCCTGCTTTGGCGGCAGAAGATATCTTTGGAGCAACGGCACTCACGCCGAACACCGCGCCAACGATTCGACGTCTTGCAGATCTGAAACCTGACATGCTCGCCCTCATGCATGGTCCCGCGTTTCAGGGAGACTGCGAGAGTGCCCTCAATCGACTTGCAGATGGCTATGCAGAGCGGTTCAACACACGTCTCGGTGAGTAAAAGGAGAATTTATCATGCCAAATTTAGTAAAAGATAAAGTGGCTCTTGTGACGGGCAGCGGTTCGGGTATTGGCAGAGCGTCCGCCCTGACGTTTGCGCGAGAAGGCGCCCAGGTCGTCGTTTCCGACGTTGCCGTTGAGGGTGGAGAAGAGACGGTCCAGCTCATCAAGAAGACGGGCGGCGAGGCAGTGTTTATCAAAGCGGATGTGTCGCAAGCGGCACAGGTAGAAGCCCTGATTGCCAAGGCTGTCGAGGCCTATGGCCGGCTGGACTGTGCACATAATAACGCCGGGATTGAAGGCAACTCGGCAAAGATCGCTGATTACGTTGAAGCGGACTGGGACCGCGTCATCGCGATTAACCTGACTGGGGTATGGTTGTGTATGAAGTACGAAATTCCTCAAATGCTGCAGCAGGGAGGTGGCGCGATTGTGAACACCTCCTCAGTCGCGGGCTTGCTGGGCTTCCGCACAGGGTCGGCCTATGTCGCCAGTAAACACGGCGTCATCGGACTCACAAAAACGGCAGCCCTGGAGTATGCCAAGTCCGGCATCCGTGTAAATGCGGTCTGTCCGGGCGCCATTGATACGCCGATGATGGGACGTATTACAGACCATCGTCCACACAGAGCGGCAAAGATGGCGGCCGGAGAACCGGTTGGGCGGATGGGCACGCCGCAAGAGATCGCAGAGGCCGTCGTCTGGCTGTGCTCTGACGCGGCATCGTTCGTGACGGGCCACCCGATGGCGGTAGACGGCGGAATCGTTGCTCAGTAAGGGTGCAACGAGGAGGAAGGCGTTTTATGAGGCCGAGCGGTGTCGGCTCATTTGTCCTAGAAGGCGCCCTGCCTCCCTTATTTGCATCCATTTCATATGCAAAAAATTACAATCATTGCAGTGTATGATCACTCGCGAGGAAAAATCTATGAAGTAAAATCAAAGAAGAAGTCTGCCTCGCTCTTGCTAACCTTTCATGTCTTAGGACGGATAAGCGAATGGCGGCTCACAGTCCAGGCGATCCTACGGGCGCTTCTTTATCCAGAAGAAGTTCTCCGCGGACATCGGGGACGGTTCATTGCCCATCGTCGAGCGAGAAGCCACGTTTTAAGAGTCATTTACGAGTACGAAGCAGACATGCCAGTTGTTGTCACCGTGTACAACCCTTTATCGAAACGCTACTTTCAAGGGCGAGGAATCTATGAAGATCACATACTCTCCTGATGCGGATGTCATGATTATCCAGCTCCGACAAGGGATACCTGC
>CAUZQN010000384.1:0-4058 GCA_963581605.1 uncultured Binatia bacterium (SeqCode) | reverse complement strand
TCGGCCAAGATCGGGAGTAAAATGTAAGATCTGGCGTTGCAGGTTCGACAGCTCAACCGTGTCCGGGTCTACTAAACCTATTGTCCCAACGCCGGCCAAGGCCAGTGCGAGCGCGGCGGGAGAACCTAGCCCGCCAACACCAACGACTAAGACCTTGCCGTCCCGAACGCTGGCGTCCCCGACGCGAGCGTGCCCAGCGCGTTCGACCCTTTCCATACCAGATCCTTTCATGACTGGTCGTGACTGACGGCGGAAAGCAAAAAGCCCCTTCCCGATAAGAAAGAGGCTGATGAACTCAGATCACTCTCCTTATCTCTCCCTCTCATGCGAGGGTGGGAATTAGCACCATATTTGTCTCTTCTTGGGAAGGGACAAGAGGTTGCTGTGGCGTCACCGGGCCAGTCCCTCAGCCACTCTCGATAAGGTTCTCTATATCGCCTAAATAGTCCTGTGTATTCCTCCACATAGGGATTTCTGTGAGGCTACCGAATACTCCCTAAGGTGTCAATATATATTTATTATTCCGACTATTCTGACAGGAAGGCTATTCGTCCTCGAACTCGAAGTCGATGCTATCAATATCGATGTCAAGAACCGCGTCCCGCGCCGCTCTGATTTCAGCCCCTCTCTCTATCTTTATCCGAACAACGGAAGCATCTGCATCTACGGGAGCAACCTCGTCAGCTGCCGCCATTTCCTCACGAGCTTCTTCGTTAGGGCCAGCATCATCCAGAGTCTCAACCGTTTCGCTCACTTCACGCACTTCTTCCTGAGTCTCGGCCGACTCCTCAGCGGTTTCAGGCTCTGGGACGACGCTGTCTGCCGTATTTGAGTCTGCGACGTCTTCTTCAGCGCTCAGAACACCGGCTGCTTCGAGTGCTGCGACGTCCTCGTCAAGTTCGAAGTCCTCATCGTCCACCGCTAATTCCTCTTCCAGGCCAGCGACAAAGTCAGTGTTCAGCTCCAGCGCGTCGCTGTCACTCATCTCAAATTCATCACTCTCTGCACTATCCTCGTCGCGCTCAATCTCTTCCCGAAAGTCCTCACCGACTTCGAATGATTTTTCTTCGTCTTCAAATTCCGCATCCAACGCCCGCTCTTCTTGTTCAGCCGCTTTCTCTGCAGCAAACTTCTCCGTATCTGCTTCAGTACGCGCGAGGCGTGCCGCGTCTTCCTGTTTTTTCAATTCAGAAACGAGCAGCAGTAAGGGATCGACTCCGGATACGAGCAGTCCATCCAATTCCGATGCTGCTGCATCCGATTCGTCAGGCTGTGGTTCATCACCCGCCGCTGTACCTGCGGCTTGCGCCTGGCGCGCCGCTTGCGCCCGTGCGGCCAGGTCTGCCAGATCGACATGCCCTTCGTCATTGAGAATTTTTCCGAGTCGGCCTAAAGCCTCAACAGTTGCGTCCGTCTCGGAATACCGCTCAACAAGGGTCCTGAGTCGTGCCTTGGTGGCTGCTGTATTCCCCAGCTTTTGGTTAAAATCCGCGACATACAGTTCATGCTTGGCCATGACATCGCGCGCGGATTTGCTCTTTTCTTCTGCTTGCAGGACAAAAGCGCTTTCCGGATAGCGGTCTATCACTTGTTGAAAGAATCCGTCCGCTTTGCGCGTGACCGCCTGATCGCGATCCAGGGTACGGATCTGCTCATAATACGCCATGCCGAGAAAATACTTCACAAACGGCATGTGCGGACTGATTGGAAAGGCACGTTCAAAGTCTCGGAGTGTGGTTATGGCCTCAGCGTAATTTTCTTCAAGGAAGTGCCCATAGGCAGCTTTGAGCTCGGCCTCCTCAGCGTAGGGATTCAGCGGGTACTGCTCGAGCAGTTCTTGATACTTCTCGGAGGCGAGCAGATAATCCTCGTCTTCAAAGGCCTCGGCTGCCTCTTGATAATACTCTTTTGCTGAGGGTCGTTTGAGAGTCGCCGAGCACCCAACTGTACCCACCAAAACGATGCTCAGGAAAAAGACCCAAATTCGTTCGGACATAGCGCTGCACGCTAGAGGATTTTCCCAAGGGTTTCAATGTACCCAACTGCCCTGGGGTTCTTTATGGCGGAAAGGTCTTCCAATCCAGCCACAGACGTCCGTCTCTATAGATACGTCCGGCAGGAGCGAGGCCGGTTGAATCGTCCTGAATTGTTGTGTGGACGTTGGCCGTAGGGGCAAGAAGCGGATCACGGCCCAGCACAAAGCTCTGCTCACGGACGAGCACTATTGCCGCCTTATTCAGTAGGAGTGCGCGTTTACGCGACGGCACAATCAGAAAAGCGATGTCTCGATCCCCACCCGGAGCCGCGCGTCGAACCTGGGCTGTATCGAGCTTCCCATCCTTTCCATGCCGGAAAAAACGTTCCAGAACCTCCGTATTGGCTCGAAACTCATCTCCGCCTTGCACCCGCTGAAAATAGGTCAAAATCTCTGACTCCTGATGTCCGGCTTGGGGAACGTCCGGAATCCCGCGTACAGACTGGTGTCTCCAGCCGGCAATACCGGGGACTTTACGCGCAAAAGCGAACGTTTGGTCAACCGTCACACCAAGCGAAGTATGACAGCCCAGACAGAACAGATGCTCCTCTTCAGTTTGCACCCGCAGTTGGCCGGCTGCATTTTCGATGAATCCTTGAAACTGCCAGCCAAAGACATTCCGCAAACCCACCAGGGGCGAGCCGGGAAAGAGCGGCGAGAGGCCGTCTTCTTTTTCGTCCCGCTCATGTTCATACGCCCGGAGCCGAGCCCAATCATCAAGCCACTCGACTTTACGGGCGTAGCGGACTTCTTTCATTCGAGTGGACAGCAGAGAAGGAACGTCCGAATCGATATAGCGAACCGTGTGTAAAAATTCCGTGCCTTGTGGATACAGATAGCGGTGGACTGCTACCTCTTGCGCCGCTCCACTATAGTGCGAGGGCAGTGTCCGGAGGTGAGTAACAGCCGGCTGCATTATTCCATCTCCATCGAGGTCTATCCCAGCCAGCTGCTCGTTGAGCGGTTCGACTTCACGTTCGAACTCTGGCGAGTGTGGATCAACGGCTATCGCGGCCTCAAGAATGGCCAGATTGAGTTTATAGATCGGACGGGACTGTCGACCTTGTGTATCGGTCTGAAACGCACCCGGCAGGCGAATCATCACGTCGTCCGTACTGCCGTTCGTCGGCCAAAAGGTGCCGGGAAACGGCTTATACCGAATCGCCCGCCACCCACTGCCGTCCCGGGCAAAGCCTTCCCCGTCAAAGCCTTGGCGAAAGTCGAGGTCGGGCACATAACCCGGATAGTCCTGACGGTTGTCTAAGGCAGTCCGCAGCGGGGTATAGTTATCCGCTCGGATATAGTCCAACGCTTCAGCGTCGGAAATGTTTTCGATGGCTGCACGCCGGTCAGTAAAAAGGTTTTGCCAGCGATTGGTCCGAGAAAAATCGTTAAAGGTATAGGCTGCCTGAAGAGGCCAATCGGTGAAACGATTCTCGCCCAGCGGCTGGGTATGGCACGTCCAACACGGATTGGATATGCCCACAGTCCGTGTATAGCACTGCGCCGGGACGGTTGCTTGTGTATTGACGGTTTTCCCAATGCTCGCGCGCGCAATCGCGAGGGGATCGTACGCGTGACTGTCTGGATATGTTGGGGCGCTTTCTGGACCACTACGCAGGAGTGTGATGAGAGCGCCAACCAGCAGACATCCAAGCACGGTAGGCAACAGAGCTGAGCGCATGAAGAAAAGCCAATCTGTGTCTGTGTTTCAGACAACGTCAGGACGCGAGGAGATAGGACACTATTCTTTGTGTCTTTGGAAGCGCCACTGGGTTGTTGCTCTGGAATCACCTGCGTGGCGAATCGTCCAACAGACTCAAAAACAGAGTCTGCAAGATGTGGGAATGGGCCTGTGCGCCTCGGAATCACGATCCGAGAGGCGTTTTTGTTAGCTCCGCTCTTCCAAGAGTTTCTGCAGAGCGGCGGTGTGGGTGTTGAGTGTGTTTGCGACGCTCTTCAGCACATCAGCGTTGGCTTGCCGCTCTGCATTGCTCCGGCTTATCAGCCAAATGCCCCAGGC
>CAUZQN010000383.1:0-4062 GCA_963581605.1 uncultured Binatia bacterium (SeqCode) | reverse complement strand
CTTGGAAAAATTGCGCGTCGTCATCGCACGACCGTTACCGCCCTACGGGTTGCGAACGGGTTGCGCAGCACGCGCATTAATGCTGGTACGACTTTGCGCATTCCAACCTCAGGCCGGGGAGGAACCACACGGTATCGCGTCCGGTGGGGGGATACCTTAGGCGGCATCGCGCGTCGGTATCACACAAAGATTTCTACGTTGATGCGGGTCAATAAGCTCCGCAGCCGTCACATCCAGGCCGGGAAAGTGCTCCGCATCCCAACATCCTAAGAGCACCTAACGAAACAGAAGCCAGTCCTCGGAGTGTAGCCCGGCTTCTCTGGATTCCCGCCTGCGCGGGAATGACGGCCTGTTTCTGTCATGCCTGCGAAAGCAGGCATCCAGGCCAGAGGGACAAGACGGCGTCTTGTTAACGGTTCTAAGCCACACAGAGACTTATTAGACATCTTCAATAATAGTCCGGAGAAAATCTTACCGATCCCAGAGCTTTTTTCGTAAGGTGTCGAGATTCAGGAGAAAGAGGTCAAGCGCGAGCTGACGGAGTTCTTCTGATACATCGGCTAAGACAAACGTACGGCCTTCCGCCAAATGCGCCCACGCTTTCGGCAGGGCGTGCATATGCGTAACCATCCCTCCCCACTCATCCAGTGCGAGATATTTGACGGTTTGCACCCCGGCGATGAGCAGCCGGGACAGGCACATCGGGCACGGTTCCAACGAAGACATAAGGGTATACGCGCGCATGCTCTTCGCCGGTGGGAACTGCTCCTCAAAGGCGTTCAGCACGACCATTTCGGCGTGGAGGTCGCTCCGAAAATGGGGCGAGAAGACTCGATTCCGGCCGCGCCGAATGACGGTTCCCGCAGGGTCGAGCAGAATGGCGCCCACCCCGTAGGTTTTTGCGCCTGCCGCAGCGAGGGCTTCCTCGCATACCAGAATCCCCAGGGCTTGATCGCTATGGGCAGTCTGTTGCGCAGCGGCCTTTTTCAGTCTACGCGTTAAGTCTCGTAATGTCATAGCGCCGACCCCGTCGCGACCTCGTTATAATCTTATCGCGACCTCATCGCCTGTATTGTAGCACTAGATCTTGCTCCCAGCATGGTATGCAAGTTGTCTAAGCGTGGCGTGCTCACCCCGTACTGCGACTAGCGCAGCCGTGCGGCATAATGATCCTCAATGGCCCTGACTGCGCGGTAGGCAAACTCGGTGTAGGGGACGGGAATGCCAAGGCGTTGGCCTTCTCTGAAGACGTGGCCGACGGTTTCTTCAATTTCGGTTTTCTTGCCTGCCAGCACGTCTTGGAGCATGGACGGAATGATATGCGTGCGCCCGCTTTGCGCAACCTGTTGCCCGACACTGACGAGCATACTGACGGCATCGTCCAGGGGCGCATCGCGCAGGGTCTTCTGGTCAAACAGACTCCAGGCGGGATGTTCGGACAGGGTGATGTGGAGTGCGTCGGCAACTGCAGCCACTTCGCGAAACATGTGGACTGAAAGAGTGGCAAGCTCCGGACTCGACCACACCAGGTGAACGGGCAACCGGGTAATAGCGGCCAAGGGGGCAAAGGGGTTTTGGATTGCTTGTTTGGTCCACTCAATGGACACAATGTTTGCGACAGCTGCAGCCTTCAGGCCGGCGTCGAGAAAAGCCTGGGCGATCTGATCGACACGGTCCGAGGATGTACTATCTCGTTCGCCAAAAAACGTGATGCCATCGAGTGTGTAATTGACCTCGCCGTCTTTGACGAGCGTGGCGCCTATCATGGTGGTGGCTCCGACCACTTTGTCCGGACCAAAAACCTGCACCATCTGGTCGTTTTTGACGACCCCATTTTGCAGCGAGGCTACGCAGCCGATCTTGAGATGTTTGACCCCATCCAGCGCGCGCTGCATATCCTTGGTCTTGACGGCAATCAGCAAAACGTCTGCGGATTCCAGATTCGAGGCATCGGGATAGGCGGGCACTTTGACCCGGAAGTCGGACAGGCCGGTCAGTTGCAGCCCGTTTTCTTGCACAGCCTGGGCATGGCCGGGCCGGGCGATCATGACCACGTCTCTGCCTATACGCGCTAAATGCCCGGCAATAACAGAACCCACCCCGCCCGCACCAAGAATCACAACCCGCATACTGCCTCCTTTTCGCAGGCGATTATGACGGCTGGGGTTTGTTGTTGTCAATATTGGGGAGAGTGGACCTTTACCCGGACGAGAAGGGCTGGGAGCAGACTCGGTGCGTTTCCTCGCTTTGCCCCGAGAAGGAGATACGAACACAAGCGCGGTACCACTGCGGAAAGAACCAGGAGTGGGACGGAGAAAAACGATGCCAATCGTCTGCATGGCTTCCTGGAGGGATGATGCGGACGATTTCCTCATCCGTCTCGGGCCACATGCCGATGAGCTTGGCCGACCAGATACGCCTCACCCCCTGGGTTTGCAGGATGTATGAATGAAATCCATAGCTCAGCACTCTTGTCGAGAGATTGAGTATCCGCAGACAGATGCTGCCGGGTTTGTCTGCATCCTGCCCTACAAAGAGCGAAACTTCTCCAGCCGACCCGGTCTCGGGTAATGCAGCGCACGGCGGAAGGGGTGGTGGCGCTTCTCCGCTACCTATAACAGCGAGGCCGAGCGGGACTAAGAGCAAGGCAATAAGAAGGCAGAATCCTATCCAGTGCTTCGGGGTCAACTGGAAAAAGATCCTGCGAATAGATCTTTTGGCCATAACGGTTCCTGACCGCCGCTTACTCTCGCCTGCTCAGACTCTCGTACAATAATAGTTGTGCGATTGCTAAGGAGAGATTCTTTCCCCAGGTTATTCTTACATTACGGGAGGAGAGATTCTTCGGCTTTCAGCCTCAGAATGACACGAGGGCGAGAGACTCTTGAGGAAATGTTTTAGGCCGCCGCCACATCCACGCCCAGGCGCAGCCCTAGAGCTTTGAGAATTGACCCAAGCGTAGACAGCCGGGGATTACCGGTGGCAGATAATGCCCGATAGAGGCTCTCTGGATTGAGCGTGGATTTCTCAGCGAGCATCTGCATCCCGCGTGCGGTAGCAACGTCACGCAGCGCGAGTAAAAAAATTTCTTCAGCGTCGGTTCCCTGTTTCTCAAGCGCCGCATTTAGGTAGGCGGCTGCTTCCTGCGGGTCTGTCAACGCTTCCTGCAATGTTTCCTGATAGCTCACACTTGGCTTGGTCATGACCTTGAGCTGTAGCTTACGGACTACAATTTGGGCAAGGGCTGTGACGCTTCATCCTTTGTCACCCGATGGCCTAAAGCTCGCTCCCCCCATGCCCGATTAGGGGTAACGAGGTGTGCGTATGCAAAAAACTATTTTCTTTTCCGTATTGTGTCTTGTGGTCGGGATGGCGAGTCCGCTGAGTGCGGGAACCAAGTCGGAGGTACGCAGTCTAGCAAACGTGACTGCGGTAAAGGTTGTAGTCGAAGATCTGAGTCGGTCGGTCGAACAAGCGGGCATGAAAAAGAAACACTTGTATGTTGCAGCGGTCCAGTATCTGCAGCAGGCCGGTTTGACCGTGCTCGGTCCGCAAGATCGGTACCGGGTGCCGCTTGTGTATGTTCGGCTCAGTTCTGTTTTTAGTGGAGGAGGGCGGTCTGCGTCTATGAGCTTTTACCTGACGCTGCATGTGAAGCAATTTGCGCTCTTGGCAGACGAGCGGCCTGCTAGCGTGCGAGCAGCGGCAGATGGACCGGAAGCCGCTGTGTCCCCACTTTTGGTGACAACCTGGGAGAACGGCATGCTTGTCATTTCAGAGCTCTCAGAAATGCATTTCTACGTACAGCAGATTCTCGCCAGTCTCTTGGCCGAGCTGACTCAAGACTGGCGGGAGGCGAACGCTGATGTGACTCACGGGTGAGCACGGAGGAGAAGGATCTATCATACTTCTTCAGACGCGGACGGGAGTTGCACTCGATACACCTGCGCCAGATGGATCAAGTATCCCTCTCCTTTTTTTAACTCCATTAGCCCTGCTGGCTCTACTTTCCGTCCAACCGCCTGACTGATTGCCTCAGCGGACTCGGCACCCGACTGGAAG
>CAUZQN010000382.1:0-4067 GCA_963581605.1 uncultured Binatia bacterium (SeqCode) | reverse complement strand
GCAATATCATTATCATTTTCATGTCTATCGAGCTCATGCTCAACGCCGTCAATTTGTCCTTTGTCGCCCTGGCCCACCATTTTGGGTCCATGGACGGGCAGATCATTGTCTTCTTTGTCATGTCTGTGGCTGCAGCTGAAGTTGCGGTAGGACTCGCCATTATCTTGCTTGTCTTCCGTGGCAAAGAAACAGTGAATGCGGACGAACTCAATCTGATGCGGTGGTAAGAACCACGCATGACCGCATCACGAACACGGACAAGATTGGCAGAATTAATTGAGCTGATTGGATAGGTTCTTTAGCTATGGAACACGCCCACGCGGCTGAGGTCGCCGTCTACACCGTCTCGTATCTCCGCTATATCGTACTTTTTCCCCTGCTTGGGGTATTGTTCAACTTGTTTTTAGGCCCTCGTTACGGTAGGCACGTTGTCAACTGGGTTTCGCCGGGCATGATCTTCCTGGCCTTCTGCTTCGCCTTTGCGGCCTTTGTCCAACTGCCGGACGGAGGCGCGCTGGTCGATACGGTTTATCCCTGGATTTATTCCGGCGTACTGCACGTTGATATTGCCCTCCGGGTCGATCCGCTGTCCGGCGTGATGATTATGGTCATCACCGGGGTCGGCTTTCTCATTCACGTCTATTCAGTCGGCTATATGGCTCATGATGAAGACGTGGTGCGCTATTTTACCTATCTCAACCTCTTTACCACAGCCATGCTGCTGCTGGTGCTGGGCGATAATATTTTGTTGCTCTTCGTTGGTTGGGAAGGCGTCGGCCTGTGTTCTTATTTGCTCATTGGCTTTTGGTATACGGACGATGAAAATGCCAGTGCAGGGAAGAAGGCCTTTATCGTCAATCGTATTGGTGACGCGGGTTTTCTCCTAGGTCTCTTCCTCTTGTTTTGGAGCCTAGGAGCGCACGATGTATGGACACTCACCTTCAGTGAAATAGAAGCACATGCATCCGTCCTCCCGGTTGGCACCGTGACGATCATCTGTCTGTTGTTCTTTGTTGGCGCGGCTGGAAAATCCGCACAGATTCCGCTCTATGTCTGGCTGCCGGATGCCATGGCCGGTCCGACTCCAGTCAGTGCTTTAATTCACGCAGCAACCATGGTGACAGCCGGCATCTACTTAATTGCCCGCATGCACTTCCTGTATTCCCTCTCACCGACGGCCTTAGCCGTTGTCGCAACAGTGGGCGCAGGCACCGCACTATTCGCCGCCACGATTGCCCTGGTCCAAACCGATATTAAGAAGATTCTGGCGTATTCTACAGTGAGTCAGCTCGGGTATATGTTTCTGGGTCTGGGCGTTGGCGCCTACACCGCCGGCGTTTTTCACGTCATGACCCACGCCTTCTTTAAAGCCCTGCTCTTCTTGGGTGCGGGCAGTGTCATCCACGGCATGAGTGGCGAGCAGGACATCCGCAAAATGGGCGGGCTCAGGGCAAAGATGCCAACGACTTACGGTACCTTTGCCGTTGGTTGTTTGGCTATTGCCGGCTTTCCGCTGCTGTCCGGCTTCTTTAGTAAAGACCTGATTCTCGAACACGCCTTTGGCAGCCCGCACGGGTCTTCTGCATTGTGGATAGTCGGAACGGTCGGCGCAGGCTTAACCGCCTTTTACATGTTTCGCTTGCTGTTTGTTACCTTCTGGGGAGAGAATCGAGCAGATCCTGAGGTCGCCCATCATATCCATGAATCCCCCCAGGCGATGACCATGCCGCTCGTCGTGCTAGCCATTTTCTCCTTGATCGGTGGATATTTTACCTTACCGGAACTCCTCAGCCCGCTGTATGGTAACGATCATCCCCACGTACCGGCGCTTGTAAAATATCTGCCAACGATTCTTGGACTCGGCGGCATTGGTCTGGCCTATCGTCTGTATGTCCAAGATCCTGGTCTGGCAGACCGCCTCAGCCAGCGATTCTCCGGCCTACATCAGTTGCTGCTCAATAAATATTATATTGATGAGATATACGAAGCGATTATTGTTCAGCCCATTCTGGCGGCTTCCGATTGGCTGTGGAAGGTCTGGGATACGGTTGTCATTGATGGGCTGGTGAATGGCACGGCACAGGTGGTTCAAGCCAACGGTTTGCTCTTCCGCTTCTGGCAAACGGGCAACGTCCAGACGTATGCGCTGTCATTGAGCTGTGGGGCGATTGTGATTTTGGGGTATTATCTGTGGTAAGTGCGATCGTCTTTATCCCGCTGTTTAGCGCCCTCTTCCTGCTGACGATCAACAAAGATGAAGAAGAGCTCGCACGTCGCACGGCACTGGGCGCCTCGGTTCTCACTTTCATTATTTCGCTTGGCCTGCTCACCGGCTTCGACAGTGAAACCGCAGAGTTTCAATTTGTTGAGCGCTACGCATGGATCAGCGATTTCGGGATCGAATACTACGTTGGCGTCGATGGTATCAGCCTGTTTCTCGTCCTGCTGACCACCTTGCTCTCACCTCTTGTTATTTTATCGACCTGGGGAAATGTTGAGCGCCGAGTGAGAGAGTATTTATTTTTCTTTCTCATTCTTGAAACCGGCATGATCGGGACCTTTGTCGCCGTCGACGTCTTTCTGTTTTACGTCTTCTGGGAAGTCATGCTCATTCCGATGTATTTCCTGATCGGCGTCTGGGGTGGCGCCCGTCGGATTTATGCCGCGCTCAAATTCTTGCTGTATACCATGTTCGGCAGCTTGCTGATGTTGGTTGCGATCCTGTATTTGGCCTATCTGCATAATATCCAGTACGGAGTAAGCTCTTTTGACTTGCTCCGGCTGTATACGCTCGACATTCCTGTCAACGCTCAGATGTGGTTGTTTGCCGCCTTTGCCCTCTCCTTTGCAATCAAGGTTCCGTTATTCCCTTTTCACACCTGGCTGCCGGACGCCCATGTTGAAGCCCCGACCGGCGGGTCCGTCATTCTGGCTGGCGTGCTACTGAAAATGGGCACCTATGGCTTTCTCCGTTTTGCGTTGCCCCTGTTTCCCGATGCAGCGCTTGCGGCCGTACCGCTTATGATGACGCTGGCCGTTGTCGGCATTGTCTACGGCGCACTGGTTGCCATGGTCCAGCCGGACATCAAAAAACTGGTCGCCTACTCGTCGGTCAGCCACCTTGGCTTTGTCGTGCTTGGGCTGTTTGCCTTCAATATGCAGGGCATCGAAGGCGCCTTATATCAGATGCTCGGTCACGGCTTATCAACCGGCGCCCTCTTCCTGCTGGTTGGCGTTCTGTATGAGCGTCGCCACACGCGGCTGATTAGTGACTACGGCGGGTTGTGGAAACAGCTGCCTCTGTTTTCCTCTATCTTTCTGGTGGCCATGCTGTCTTCCATCGGTCTGCCCGGGTTGAACGGCTTTGTCGGAGAATTCCTTATCCTCCTCGGCACGTTTAAGGCCAACACTGTAGCCGCAGTGATCGCTGTTTCAGGCGTGATTCTCGGCGCGGTGTATATGCTGCGCATGTATCAGCGGGTAATCTTCGGTCCCTTAACCAACCCGGAGAATGCCAAGATGACCGACCTCAGCCACCGTGAGATCGCCATCTTTGCTCCTTTGATCGCCCTCATGTTATTCATGGGCCTGTACCCCCAGCCTTTTCTGAGCCGCATGGAGAAATCGGTTGAAGCCACGTTGGCCCGGATTCATAAAACGCATCCCCAAACGTATGAGGAAGCGCCGCAGACGCACGCCGCGATATCAGATGAAGACGTTCTCAATTTAACCTTCGCTTCTTCGTCTCCAGCGCCAGTGCATGAACAATCCGCTTTGCACGAGTGATTATGGACATCACATTGCCTGCCATTCATTGGCTATCAGTCCTCCCCACCCTGCTGCTTGCCGGCACCGCCATGCTGGCCCTGTTCTGGGATATATGGATAAAAGACGAGGAGCGCTCGTTGCTGGGCTGGCTCAGCTTCACCGGGATTGTGCTGACTGCCCTCTGCTCTTGTCTGTTATGGGGACGTAACGAATCCGTATTTAGCGGTATGTTCGCCCTCGATACGTATGCCCTCTTCTTCAACCTCATCTTCTGCATGGCCGCCGGCCTGACCGTCCTC
>CAUZQN010000381.1:0-4078 GCA_963581605.1 uncultured Binatia bacterium (SeqCode) | reverse complement strand
TGACGCGGAAACGCATTCTTGACAAAGACATTATAGCGGCCCAGGGCATCGTCCACACGCAGCGCTTTCCCAACCGCCCCTGCGGTAGGACGCTGGCTGTCGATCTTCCGACTCAACACCAGGGCCGATATCTCGTCTTCGACCGCATCGGCCAGCTTTAAACCATCCCGCGAAAAGATCTTTATCCCGTTATCCTGAAACGGATTATGAGAAGCGGAAATCACGACCCCGGCATCGGCACGCAGGCTGCGAGTGAGGAAGGCGATCCCAGGAGTAGGCACGGGCCCGACCAGCAAGACATCGCCGCCCATAGAACACACCCCGGAGGCCAACGCTGTTTCCAACATATAGCCGGACAGACGAGTGTCTTTTCCAATCAGAATCTTGTGATGTCCAGGGCGATTACGAAAGACATAGGGGAGCGCACGCCCGACTCGGAGTGCGGTCTCCGACGTCATAGGCTCAATGTTGGCGACTCCGCGTATGCCATCCGTCCCAAATAATCGTGACTGTTGTATACCATTTGCCGCCATGATCCTGCTCCTCATAATAGTACAGATCAACACAAGAAGGCGAGCTAGCAAAGCAGGGACTTCCTACTTGCTGCTCACCCTCATCATGAAATCGGCCAGAAAAGGAATGGGCTAAATGGGCTAAAAGAGTAGAGCGTGGGGGGGCTTTCCTAGGCGCTCGCCGGCTCGGGTTCGACCTCGATATCGTATTGTTTGAGAATGCCGTCGATCGCCTCTCCATCCAAGGTCTCTTTTTCCAACAGCGTCTCAGCCATCTTATGCAAAATTTCTATATGCTTTTGCAGTAGGCTCTTGGCTCGATCAAATGCAGCCCCAATGATGTCTCGAACCTCGGTGTCAATCTCAATTGCTGTTTTTTCGGAATAGTCTCTCGTTTGAGTAAGATCCCGCCCCAAGAAGACCGGCTCTTCCTTTTTGCCGAAGGTCATGGGGCCGAGACGTTCGCTCATTCCCCACTCGCAGACCATACGTCGTGCCAACTCGGTCGCCTTCTCGAGGTCATCGCTCGCGCCCGTCGTGGTATGGCCGAGCACCAGCTCTTCAGCAACCCTGCCGCCAAACATGATCGCCAAACGCTTCAGAATATAATCCTTAGACCAGGTATGGCGGTCGTCAACGGGCAGTTGCTGGGTTACGCCTAACGCCATGCCGCGCGGAATAATCGTGACTTTATGAACGGGGTCGGTCCCAGGCGTGAGCCGCGCGACTAAGGCGTGGCCGGACTCGTGATATGCGGTATTCCGTCGCTCTTCCAAAGTAAGGATCATGCTGCGTCGCTCGGCGCCCATCAGGACTTTATCTTTTGCGTGCTCAAAGTCATCCATCTCGACTTTTTCTTTGTCTTTCCGAGCAGCAAGCAACGCGGCTTCATTCACCAGGTTTTCGAGATCGGCACCGGAGAATCCAGGCGTCCCTCTGGCGATGCGGCTGACGTCAACGTTATCGTCCATGGGCACTCGGCGCGTATGGACACGCAAAATTTCCTCCCGGCCACGCACATCCGGTGATGGGACAACAACGCGACGATCAAAGCGGCCGGGCCGGAGCAGCGCCGGGTCAAGCACATCAGGTCGGTTTGTTGCCGCGATGAGAATTACGCCTTCGTTTGCCTCGAAGCCGTCCATCTCGACCAGGAGTTGATTCAAGGTCTGTTCGCGTTCATCGTGGCCGCCACCCAGGCCCGCGCCACGATGCCGCCCAACGGCATCAATCTCATCGATAAAGATAATACACGGAGCTTGTTTCTTGCCCTGGGTGAAGAGGTCGCGCACGCGAGAAGCCCCTACGCCAACGAACATCTCCACAAAATCAGAGCCGCTAATCGAAAAAAATGGGACACCGGCTTCGCCTGCAATTGCCCGGGCGAGTAAAGTCTTGCCGGTACCAGGCGCACCAACCAGCAACACACCTTTTGGGATACGTCCCCCGAGACGGGTAAATTTCTTCGGATCTTTGAGAAAAGCGATGATTTCCTCAAGCTCTTGTTTCGGTTCTTCCACACCGGCCACATCGTTAAAGGTTACTTTGTGTTGATCTTCGGTCAGGAGCTTGGCCCGACTTTTTCCGAATGACATGGCTTTGCCGCCGCCCATTTGCATCTGGCGCATAAAGAAGACCCAGACACCGATGAGCAGCAACATCGGGAACCATTGAATAAGAATCATCACATACCACGGATCGTCGTCTGGGGGTCGAGCGGAGACACGCACGCCTTTCTCGCGCAACATCCGCATCAGATCCGGATCATCTATCGGCGTAAACGTCTTAAAATGCTCGTCATTCCGGAATATTCCGCTGATGACTTGGCCCTGAATGAGCACCTCAGAGACTTCTCCCTTTTCAACAGCGGTAAAAAAATCGCTAAAGACGACTTCGGGTTCTCTCGGTTGCTGACGATTAAATAGGTTGAACAAGAGGAGAAACATCAACCCGAGGACTAACCATAGTGCGAAATTAGAAGAAATCTTATTCACTCCGCCACCTTTCACGCATGCGTGTTCAAACTACCATAGTTTTCGTTCGCCAGGCAACGGGTTAACGCGAATCCGGAACACCTGCCGGGTAGCTGGGGTGATCTTCGCCACGTCCCCTCTCACACAGCCCGGCACCCAGGCGATTTCGCCATGCACTTCAACCACAGGAAACCCACGGCGGAGGGAACGCAATACCTTTGCATCAATGAAGACATCGTGCAACTTCTTATGTCCACGCATACCCAGCGGTTGAACCCGATCTCCCGGTCGGTAATTCCGGACAATAAGCCCTTGAGAAGCGCTGGGGGCATCAAACACTGCCTGCCACAGATCTGAACAACGTACGGAGCATGATCCCCTATTCCATACCACCGCAGGAGAGACTGTCATAGACCAACCAGATTCACCCAATCCAAGCGTATGCCCTAACTTGAGTTCATGCGTATAATCTATCTTTCTCAGATCTTGCTCTCCTGGATCTTGCCCCTGGGGCTTGAGGACTAAACGTTGTCCCTCGCGAACGACGTGTACGTTTCCCGGCAACTGAATCATCCCCTGGACCTTCCCTTCACTCAGCTGAGCTAGGCGAGCCAGATGATACACTCCGAGGTTATGCGCTTGCCTCTCAACCCAGTGACGCAGAATCCGCTGACGCAGGGCTCTGGGTTCAGCCTGGAGTTTCAGCACAGACAAAGCATCCAAAACACCGGCTTTTTCTTGCACGCGTTTACACGCCTGCGTGGCGAGTTCTTCGAGCCAGGCTTCCTCCTCCCGCATTGTCTGCGCTAAGGAGACAAGATGGCGACGTACTTGTGGAGAGAATTCTTGTTCTAAGAGGGGCAAAAGACGGTGGCGAATTCTATTGCGCGTATAGCGTACATCCGCATTACTGGGGTCCGTCGCGTGGGGCAGTTGTCTCTTGCTGATATAGGTCATGATTTCGCGGCGCGAACAATCGAGCACGGGACGCATCAACCAGCCCTCGCGGATAGGCGGGATCCCGGCCAATCCGCGGCGCGCACTGCCTCGCAATATATGGAGCAGGACGGTCTCGGCTTGGTCGTCTTGCGTATGGGCAGTGGCAATATAATCAAGGCCGTTTTCCGTCTTCATGGTATGAAAAAAAGCATAGCGCTCTTCCCGTGCCCAGGCTTCTATTCCCGTCTGCTTTTGCGGCGGACTCAACTCTTTGACGCTAAGCGGAATCTGCCACTGCTGACACAGGTCGGTAACCAAGTCTTGCTCTTGGCCGGCTTCAGGACGCAGCCCGTGGTTGACATGCAAAGCCGTGAGGTGGAGCCGATGCGCAGGCGCAAGCGTAACGAGCGCGCGCAGCAGAGCAACCGAATCCGGGCCGCCGGATATCGCAACGCCGAGCTTGAGGTCGGCGTATGCGGGCAGGAGCCTCTGAAAGGCGGCCCTGACCTTATGTTCGAGTTGCAGCATCAATCCCAATCCCAAATAAAAAAGGCGTTCGTATAGAACGCCCCTCTCTCAAGCATATAGACCGCAGCACAGTCGGTCCGATGTGTCGTTAATCACCCTTTGCGTTTCGCATCAGTACCATGACTG
>CAUZQN010000380.1:0-4085 GCA_963581605.1 uncultured Binatia bacterium (SeqCode) | reverse complement strand
GAGGGCATTTTCTCCGGATCGCGAAATTGGTAGCGTGCGCCTTGCGGACAAAAGGAGGACATCATGGCCAAGAATAAAGTCTTAGTTGCCGGCGCATCCGGCTTGGTTGGGTTCGCCGCGGTGCGGTATTTTACGGGTCTTGAAGATTGGGATGTCGTCGGCGTTTCGCGTCGCATTCCTGACGGACTCGACGGTGCGACCTTGTTGTCGGTTGATCTGCAAGACAAGGCCCGCTGCGATGAGGTCTTTAGTCACATGCATGATGTCACCCATCTGGTATATACCGCGTTGTATGAAAAGCCCGGTGTGGTACGCGGCTGGCGTGAACGGGATCAGATGGACACGAATCTCATGATGCTCGAGAATCTGTTTGAGCCGCTGAAGGGGGCAGCCAAGAATCTCCGACATGTCTCTCTGCTGCAAGGCACCAAAGCCTACGGCGCGCATATCGAACCTTTTCCTGCTCCGGCGCGCGAACGCTGGCCACGTCATCAGCATGAGAATTTTTATTGGCTGCACGAGGACTATTTGCGTGAGCAGCAGCAGGGGCAATCTGGGACACACTGGCACTGGACGATATTTCGACCCCAGCTCGTTTTTGGTGAAGCGCTCAAAGGCAATCTCAACGTGCTGTCTGCGCTTTGCGTCTACGCCGCGCTACGTAAAGAAGCCGGCTTGCCTTTATCATTCCCCGGCGGTCCATCCTACGTATTTGAAGCAGTGGACGCTGACCTGCTAGCGCGTTCCTTAGCCTGGGCCGCCACCAGCCCGAACGCACGGAACGAGACGTTTAACAGCACCAATGGTGATGTGTTTGTGTGGTCCAATGTATGGCCGGCTATTGCCGACGCCTTGGGCATGGAAGTCGGTCCGCCCGAGCCCGTGTGTCTGACCGAAGAAATGCCCCAGCGTGAGGCCGAATGGGCCGCTATTGTTGACACATACAACCTCAAAGCACCCCGGAAGATGTTGGACTTTGTAGGCGGATCGTTTGAGTTGACGGACCTGTCGTTTGCATATGGCGCGTCCGAGCCGCCCCCGCCGGTTATTGTGAGTACGATTAAAATCAGACAGGCTGGCTTTTACGACTGCGTCGATACGGAAGATATGTTTCGGCGGCTTATCAAGCGGTATCAGGAGTTAGGCTGGATACCGCCGGTGTAGGAAAGCGGGCGTCCTGAGAGGCTAAAAGAATCATAGGTAGGTTGGGCGTGTCATTCTGAGCGGAGCGAAGAATCTCTCTGTTACAAATAATGCCTTACCAGACATAAAATTGGCTTTCCTTCTGTTTAGTAAAGATAACGTGTTATCGGATGTAGATTGTCACAGGTCACCGCGTGTATCAGCGCAGCAATTTGCTCAGTACTCTTTCTCCCATAGTCGCTGTACCTCTGTTTCCCTCTCCCTCGGCCAGGCTCAGGACAGGCCTCCCAGTGAGAGAGATCTCTCCCCGAGCTTACGGGGGCAGGTAAAGTTTCGTAAAGTATTGAAATTCCACACTGTAGCCTGGATGGAACGGAGTGGAATCCGGGACATGTGAACGCCGGCTTCCCTAGGTGCCCTGGGTATTCCTGGACTCCGCTTCGCTATCTCCAGGCTACATGACTGGTCGCGAAATATGGGAACGTATGTATGAAAGAATCACCGATCTTCATTAAAAGCTTCGAGACCCTGGAATGGATTCTTGATCACACCCGCAAGTTTCCCAAACACCAACGTTTTGCGATAGTTATAGCGAAGCACAGGAATAATTAGACAGTGGTAGAAAGCAGTGTACTGCTCGTGGGATGCGATGCGCGTCGGATTTACGCAAGCGAGTGCTCGACTCTCTCAATAGAGTGTATAAGTAATCATGGTTTTAGCTATAAACGGCAAAACAGATTGAAGAAGCGGCGCTGGAATTTCATGACAATTTGAAAGAGCTGATTATGCCGCTTTCCGTTGACGCTTGATGGGGACAAAGCGAATTTCTATCCGGTTGTTGAGAGCTGTGGCAATGCGTCTCAACATGCTCAGCGAATGCCCTGCGTAGTCCGCGTTTTCGAGCCGACAGATTACCGACGCGGTTGTCCCGACCAGTTTCGCGAGTTCTCGTTGTGACAGGCCAGCTCGGGTTCGTAAGTCGTATATTTTCGTGGCTAGCTCCGCATTCGCGACTTCGTCTTCAAACGAGGCGATCCGCTTAGGGTCATCTTCAATATAACGCTTGTAAGTAAACTGTAGAGCGCTGGATTTAAGCTGCTGCTTTTTTCTTGCCATGGTTAAAGCTGAGGAAGCTCTTGTTTAGATTCCCCTCACCTTCATCCTCGCCAGCTGCCCTGAAATTGGGGACGAGGAAATTCTGAGTCAATAGTTATTCTCTACAACTGCTCCCAATCCACACTCTGCTCAAACGCATACGCAACCTGAAAGAGCGTGCTCTCCTTCCAACGCCGGCCGACGAGCTGCAGGCCGATGGGGAGGCCGTCGCGCATGCCGCAGGGGAGATTGAGCGCGGGATGGCCGGACAGGTTAAACGGACTGGTATTCTGACCCGCAGCCGCGCTGCGGCGGATGAGGTCTTTGAACGTCAGTCCTGCCTCTAGCTTTGGCGCACGCATGGGCGTGGTCGGCATGGCGAGGACATCAACGTCTTGTAGCGCCTGCTCGATCTGCTGGGTAAAACTGAATCGTAAGTTTTGGGCCAGGGCGTAGTAGCGGTTGTTGTACTCGCGGCGCAGATAGTTCCCTACTGGCAGAATCAATTTTAAAAACGGCGGCAGATCGTTGCCTCGTGCGCGGCGAGCGCGACCAAATGTCTCGACCCAGCCGACGTTACTCACGCCGCCATGCCCATAGCCTTCGCCGTCGGACTCGATCATGGCCGGAATCGAATGACTGGTAATGCCGGTCCAAATCGCCCAAGCATTTTTGAACATGGGTAGCGATAGCTCGGTGCATGTCGCGCCGAGTTTACCAAGCTGGGCCACGCTCTTTTGAAAGGCGTCAATAACCTCCGGTTCTACAGCCCGACCTTCCAAACCTTCTTTCACAATACCGATGCGCAGACCTTGCAGGCTTTGACTTTCCGTTTTTATCGCATCCGTATAGGGCTCAACCTGAATCGGCCCGCGCACCCACTGCGGATCGCGGGGATCGTCACCGGCTATGACTTCCAGCGTTTGAGCGACTTCTTGGACGGTGCGGGCCATGGGACAAATAAAGTCCAAGGTGTGATCCATATAGGTTAAGCCAAAAGACGGCACCAGGCCGTGAGTGGCTTTGATACTTGTTATCCCGCACCAGGCGGCAGGAATCCGGCCGCTGCCGCCTTCATCCACACCCAGAGCAATATCTACATCGCCGTTTGCTACGGCGGCTCCACTCCCGCCGGACGATCCGCCCGGCGAATGATCCGGATTCCTGGGGTTACGGGCATAGCCGAATTCACTCGTTTCCGCTGAAGGAGAAAGGGCAAAACTATCCATATTCAGCTTGCCGACAATTTCCGCGCCTGCGTCTAAGAGTCGCTCGACCACGGTCGCATCGCAGTCCGGCACATAGCCCGCGGCGAGGCGTGAGCCGTTTGTGAGTGGAATGCCTGCCACGGCGATATTATCTTTGAGGCCGATTTTTTTGCCTGCAAGTTTGCCGCTGGGTGCACCCGTGACACGACATTTACGAATGAAAATATTATACGGGTCTTCTTCTTCCGTGGGCCGATAGCCGGGATCGCGGTCGGTGTATTTGATCGGCCAGCGTGGCTGAGGCAGGTCGTCCAGGCGATCCAACGTACTCAGCAGTCCTTCACTCAGCTCCTCAAGTTCAAGCGCCTCTTGGGGTGTGAGATGGATATAGGATAGTTCGGCTAAATCGGCTAGTTCGTCTGCCGTGGGTCGTCGAATTTTTCCGGTTGATCGCAGCCGTCGCATACAGATATTCCTTTGGGTTCTGACTTCTTCTTATTTGGCCGCGATTTATCTGGCCACGATTTATTTGGCGATAACCGCGCGGCGTCGCAGGGTTTCTTGCGTATCTATCGTCATGGTGTCTGGCTGAATCACGACGCCGTAGTCACGCTCAGCACTGTCTATGCTGATAAATTC
>CAUZQN010000379.1:0-4088 GCA_963581605.1 uncultured Binatia bacterium (SeqCode) | reverse complement strand
TTATGAAAAAACTGTATCCTGCGCGCCTGCGCTCCCTCCTGGTAGACCACGTCTTGATTGTCTAACAGGCCGCGTACAATGCGTATATATTCGCGCAGCTCACGCAGAGAACACGGCGGAAGACCCATTGCGCGCCGCGCACTATTGCCCGTCCCAATTCCAAGAATAACTCGTCCTGGGGCCAATTGATTGACCGTGGCGATAGCATGCGCGGTTACTGGCGCGCTGCGTG
Source organism: uncultured Binatia bacterium (SeqCode) (assembly GCA_963581605.1). Lineage (GTDB taxonomy): Bacteria > Desulfobacterota > Binatia > Bin18 > Bin18 > Bin18. The sequence continues at coordinate 3,856 of CAUZQN010000379.1, read as the reverse complement.
TTCCGACAACGGCAACCCCAGTACCGAGTACGACCCGTGTGGTTTGCTGTGCCATCAAGCCGAGGCAGAGATACACATCGCCAGCCATCATGGGCGAGTCCTCAACCCACACATATGTAAACCCACACGTCTCGGCCAGCTTTGCATGTGCTGCACACGTGTCAGGCTTTGGGAAAATCAGAACACCAAGGTCCATTACAGCCGCTCTCTTTGCATGCGCTTCATTTTCTGCGCATGTTTATTGTCCTGCGCATGTCTATTATTCTATCTCTCCGGACGCCCCGGAACCTATTCCGAATTCCCTTACTGTGTCAATCCGAATATGGCCTATGTACTCAGATTTTTTTTGGGTTTTTGGCTTTCCTTTAGTGCGGCAGCTGTGATAAACATTGGAAGAAATCATCAACTTTTCACCACGAGAAGAAGGAGGTAGTGCTATGTCGCATAAAGGTTTTTCTCATATTGGGCTGTCCACCCTCGATCTGGATAAGACGCGCGATTTCTACGAAAACATCCTGGGCTTTAAGGCCGTCCGGTGCGATACGATCAAGATCAAGGAGGGCGGTCAAATTCGCCATATCTTCTTTGATACGGGCCGGGATCAATTGCTCGCCTTTATGGAAGCCAAGGGTATTCCGGGTATCCCGGTTGAATACGACGCGGGCATCAACCGTGGTCTAGGGGTGCCGAGCGCATTCTATCACTTTGCTTTTGAGACAGGCACCGAGGCGGCCTTAGAGGAAAAGCGGAAAGAACTTCAGGACAAAGGCGTCGAGGTATCGGAAATCGTAGATCACGACTGGGCCAAATCGGTTTACTTTAAAGATCCAAACGGCATGCAGATGGAGTACTGCTGCTTCACGCGCGACTTCGCAGATGAAGACGGAGTGATGACCGAACGCTTTGAACTTCCGATCGAGGCACTTGGTTTAGAGGGTACCCCGGATATTGTTTCGATAAATTCGCCCAGCTAATACCAAAAAATACGGGGCGTATCGTTATGCGCTACGCCCCTTTTCCCTTTCCCTGGTTTCCAGCAAAACTTCGGGCTAGCTTTCTCCCTCCCCCTCTTCTAAAAGACGGCCGACCATCGCCTTATAGTCCTTCACTGCGGGTGAGTGGTAAAAGCGCGACCGTGTAAAAAGCGGATCACCTGAATAGAACCACTCGTACTGCAACTGGCGGCTGCCGAACTGGTCTCCGAGCATGTCCCAGGCGAGCTTAAAAAGCTGCACTCGATTCCGGGCGGGAAGATTTTTTCCTTGCAGATAGCGTTCCAGGTAGGGTGCGATCTCCGGGTTCTGAAAATCTGCCTCAGTTGGCGTCATAATAAGACCGCTGCCACTGACCTGGCGAATCACGTCGGCAGCGCGCACTTGGGCCTGTGGAATAAAGACCCAGAGTGCAGCAGCCAGCGAACGAAGCGAACCGCCGTCTCGCCGATTGGTTACCACATCTTGAGCGGAAGCACGCAGCAGGCCGTTGGCGATTTCGACATTCGCCACCAGCTCGCCGAGTTGGGCTTGGACGTGAGGCGCTTTCGTGCGGCCTATGGCTTCAGCAACCGAACATGCCAGACCGGCCATAAAACGTAGCTTTACGGTTCCGCGAACAACAGCCTGTAGCAGTGCGTATCCAGGCGCACGTCCCAGGATGTAGTTCGACGCCTCGATATCACCGTTGATGAAAACACGTTCCCACGGCACTTCGACGTTATCAAAGATCGCGAGTGCGTCTTCTTCGTCAAACCGAAACGAGAGGGGTCGGTCAAAAGCATTTCGGCCGGTGTTATACGCCTCCCGACAGATAAACTTCAGCCCTGGTGTATCCATGCGAACTGCAAAGCACAGGGTATAGGCTTCCTCCCCTGGCTTGCGCGGATAAAACGGCCCTACCCATAATTCATTAGAAAAGGGCGCTAATGTAGACAGCATGCGCGCGCCGCTGACCAGGATGCCGGAATCCGTCTCCCGCACCACATGCAGGGCAGCCTCAGGGTCAGTCTGCTCAGCCGGCCCTTTTGAGCGATCGATCTGCGGATCGACTAGGGTATGGGTCAAACACCAATCGTTATCCCGGCACTCTGCATAATAACGCAGGGCATTCTCCCCAAAACGCGGCTCACGCTGACCGATAAACGGCGCGGCAATCGCAGCGTCCGTGACCAGCGCGTTCATAAAGTCCGGCATGCGTCCCATCAAGCCATACGTAGTCTCCGCACGGAACTCTTCTGCTCGGACGCGGCGTTCAACGTCTTCGAGCGTTTCAGCCATCAGGAACGACAACCCCACCGGCCGGCCATCGTTTGGTGATGGATAGGTCAACGTCGACTGGTGGGTCGCATCGTGTTGGAGGTCGTATAGGGAGGCCAGGGTATCGATGACACCTTGGAACGGCGGGTAGGTCGTAACGTCTTTGACACGCTCGCCGTTGACGTACACGCTGCGCCCGTCTCTGAGGCTTGCCCGATATTCTGCGCCCGTCCGAATGCCCATGCGTGCACCAGTCCACCCGCTTTTCTTACTGCCTATTCTACTGTCTTAACTGGGCAATCACATCCGCCAGGCCGCAGTCGTTCTGAGCGTATTCCAGCTTATCCATACCCAGATAGGCATTCGGCATACCGACGTATTCTTCGATAGGATTGTCACAGTAGACTTCAAGCTCATAGTCATCCGGGTCACGGAAATAGACGCTCTTAGTCACGCCGTGATTGACAGTGAAGTTCACCGGCACGTCTTTGGCTTTGAGTTCTTCATAGGCGGCCTGCAGCTCTTCTTCGCTCCGGAGCTTAAAGGCGATATGTGCCAACCCAACTTGATTCGGTTTGGGTAACTCCGCGGTCGGGCTAATCTGGAAAAGCGCGATTTCATGATGGTCACGGGCATGATTGGCCAAAAAGACCGCGCCGATCTCGGGCACGTCTTTCATGACCTGCATGCCGAGCACCTCGGTGTAAAATTTCTTCGAGCGTTCAAGGTCACGGACCTTAATCACCACATGGGCAATGCGTTCGGGGCGTATCATGGCAGCCTCCTTTTTTGTGTCGCTTGAGTCTCTCGCGTCTTTTGGGTGTGTTGGCTCGACTCCACACACTTAATCATGCTGTGGAGCAAATTGGAATGGATCAGACGTATCATCTTAAATCTTTAGCGCAAAACTCCCGATAAGACTCTGAGCAACTCTTGGAAACCTGCTTATGAAAGCGCCCGGACAGCTGATGGTGAACGTCTCTCGCTTCAGCAGCATTATTATTGCGGTTAGTGCGATTTGTGTAGGACTATTGCTCGCGGTCTTCCTTATCACAATCCACGCGATTGACTTGGCCTCGGCTCTTCTGCTCGGCGGGATAGCCGGCATGGGCATCAAACTGAAATGGACCAGTGACACGCTTCGTGCGGCTGAGCGGGTGAAGACCAAAGATATTACCGAACGCAAGCACGCTGAGGCAGCACTGCGCGAGAACGAGAGCTATCGAGACCTTTTTGAAAATGCCAATGACGCCCTCATGATTGCAACCCTGGATGGCATAGTCACCAGTGTCAATCGGGGATTTGAAGCCATGACCGGCTAGTCACGAGAAGAAGTCATCGGACAACATCACCGCAAGGTGGGCACTCCAGCCTCTATCGCCTTGGTCTCAGACCTCCTCCGCCGTTCGCTGGCTGGTGAGAAAATACCGTCGGCTTTTGAGGCCGAGTTCCTGTGCAAGGACGGCAGAACCATACATATTGAGGGTCGAACGCGATTCATTCGCGACCAAGAGGGACGGCCCATCGGGACACAGGCGATCTACCGCGATATCACCGACCGCAAACAGACGGAGGCCGCGCTCCAGCAAGCCAAAGACGAATTA
>CAUZQN010000378.1:0-4104 GCA_963581605.1 uncultured Binatia bacterium (SeqCode) | reverse complement strand
CGGCCAGCGCCTGAGTTGGGCGGAAGTTATGGACGCTGGTCTACTACTGCAGCCCAGCTGCTGGACGCGGCCGACCATCTGAGTCGGGTTGCCAACATTACGGTGAGCCAGATCAAAAAACTTGGCGCTGCCGGGATAACAACCCTCCAGGCACTGGCCGAGACCAGGCTTGCACACATACCGAAACTCGACGATGCAGTCTTAGCTCGGCTTAAAGAGCAAGCCCACTTACAGCTCGTTTCAACCGATACAGAACGCCCAACGTATCGTATTCTGATTCCCGATTCCTCAGAGCCTCGCCGAGGACTAGCACTTCTCCCTCCGGCCTCAGTCGGTGACGTATTTTTTGACATGGAAGGCTACCCTCTCGTAGAGGGTGGGCTCGAGTACCTGTTCGGTGCCGTTTCGATTCAGCATGATGCCGTCACGTTTTATGACTGGTGGGCACATAACGCTGACGAAGAGCGCCGCGCGTTCAGCGCTTATGTGGACTGGGTGTATACCCGCTGGCAGGACGACCCGAGCATGCATATTTATCACTACGCCAATTATGAAGTCGCTGCACTGCGCCGACTAATGGGACGCTACGGGACACACGAAGCTGAAGTCGATACGTTGCTGCGGTCTGAAGCCTTTGTTGATCTGTATACTATTGTTCAGCAAGGCCTACGTATTGGCGAACCACACTATTCGATTAAGAATCTCGAACATTTATATCGCCCGCAACGCTCTGGAGAAGTCACCAGCGCGATTGACTCCATCGTCGCCTATACGCGTTGGTTGGAGAGCGGAGAGCCTGCCGACTGGTCGGCATCGCCGTTGCTCCAGGCGATCCGCGTATATAACCGCGATGATTGTGAATCAACCTGGCAGCTGGCTGCGTGGCTGCGCGAGCGTCAGCGCGAGGCTGGTATTGCGTGGATACCGAAACACGAGAATCAAGTCGAGCGTACGGTCCAGGGTACGGTCGAGGGCGTGGATGAGGCAGACCTGCTTGGCGATTCCGCGTCGCCGCACGTACTTGCACGGACGCTGATAGCAGAGATTCCGCCCATACAGGAGCGCGCAAGACATGCCGAGCATTGGCACACCCAGGAGCTACTCGGACATATGTTGGAATTTCACCGACGAGAAGAAAAACCCGGCTGGTGGGCGATGTTTGATCGTCACGCTATGACCGAGGCAGAGTTGGTCGAGGATATCAACTGCCTGGGCGGACTGGCCCGGCTGTCGCAACCGCCCGAGCAGATCAAACGCTCCCAAGGATTTTGGTATGGCTTTGATCCGAATCAAGACACCAAGCTGGACACGGGAGCACAGTGCTATTTTGCGCATGATCTCGGTATCAGAGTGCCGATTAATGCGCTTGACCGAGAGCGGGGGCGTATCTGTCTCAAGTTTGGCCCAAGTAAACTGAAACAATTCCCGCATGGCACGCCGCCCGACCGGCTGGCGCTGATTCCGGATGAGCACGTCTCAGCCAAGGTGATTGAACGAGCGGTCTTGGCAGTCGCTTTGGCTTGGCAGGAAAAACACGATTTGTCGCCGGCGCTCAACGATTTTGTCCTGCGCCGTCCGCCACGTTTGATCCAGGACGGGCTACTCTCCAGCCGGTCTTCTGCTGATGAGCTAACGCATGAGCTCGTTGCCTCAGACGAAGATCTGGTTGATGCCGCAACTCGGCTTGTTTTGTCTCTGGATCACTCAACCCTGTGTGTACAGGGGCCGCCGGGCAGTGGCAAAACAACCACCGCTGCGCGCATGATCCTTGCTCTGTTGGACCGCGGCAAGCGCGTTGGAATTACGGCCAATAGTCATGCCGCCATCCTCAACCTGATGCGCAAATGTAAAGAGCTGCGGGCCGGCCGGCTGGCGTGTGTAAAAATCGGCGGGTCGGAGGAAGACGGGTTTTTTGAACTGTGTCCGGAAGCGCTGTATGCCCAACGAGTCAGGGACGCGTTGCCACGACTCGACCAGATCCAGCTCGTGGGTGGGACAGCCTGGGCTTTTAGCGACCCCGGCATGCGGGGCAGCCTGGAGTATTTATTTTTTGACGAGGCGGGCCAGGTTTCGGTCGCCAACCTGATCGGCATGGCCGCAGCGACCGACAACATCATTCTTGTTGGCGATCAGATGCAGCTTGGCCAGCCCATTCAAGGTTCTCATCCGGGAGAGAGCGGCTTGTCCATCCTCGAATACTTACTCCAGGGAAGGGCCACCATTCCAGCCGATATGGGGCTCTTTTTAGGCACGACGTGGCGACTCCATCCCTCTGTGTGTCACTTTCTCTCTGATGCCGTATATGAAGGCCGACTCCAGGCTGCAGTACAAACGGCCAAACGCCGTGTTCTGGTCTCCAAGACTGGCGGTAGTGCTGGATACGCGACTCAAGAAGCCGGCCTGCTCTTTATCCCGGTTATACATGCGGGCAACATACAAGGCAGCGATGAAGAGGTCGGTCTGATTTGTGAGTTGGTTGATGAGCTCCTTGGGCGAGCACTGACAGACACCCAGGGGCAGACGTGCGGGCGACTTCAACTATCCGATATCCTTTTTGTCGCCCCGTATAATATGCAGGTTCGCAAACTCCAGGCCGCGTTAGGTCCGTACGCCCGGGTGGGCTCTGTGGATAAATTTCAAGGCCAAGAAGCCCCGGTTGTCATGCTGTCTATGTGCGCCAGTCAAGGCGACGGCTCTCCACGCGGCATTGATTTTCTGTTTAATAAAAACCGTCTCAATGTGGCGCTGTCGCGTGCCCAAAGTCTGGCCATCGTTGTGGCCAGCCCGGCCCTCGCCCGAACGCAGTGTCTCTCCTTAGCCCAGATGGAGCAGGTCAATCTGTTTTGTCGCGTGATGGAGGAGGGCAGGAGGCTATGAGCAGGTCATGACCACCTTTACCCGCTATACGCTGATCCAAATCCCTGGCTGGCTCATCTGTGTAGTTGTTCTCTGCGCTACTCATATTTGGTTTGAGCTGCCAGTGTGGGCGGCTGCTGGACTGGCTGCCGTTTGGGTGGGCAAGGACTTTGCCCTATATCCGTTTCTGAAACATGCCTATGAAGCTGATACCAAAACCGGGGCGGAGCGGCTGATAGGCAGCGTTGGTGAAGTGCCACAGACTCCTGATCCGCTGGGTTATATACGCGTGAACGGAGAACTGTGGCGGACCGAGGTGATCTCAGGCGGGAGCCCACTCCGGCCTGGTACTCGGGTGCGGGTACAAGCAGTCTGCGGGCTGACGCTCCGGGTGATCCCTGTGGATCAAGATGCCCAGCCTGCCCAGCGTGTCAATAACCATTGTTAATCGTCCGGGCTAATCGTCTGGATCGCCGAGTTCTTTATTCCAGGCATACTTGGCCAAGAAGAGAAATACGCCCCCAATTCCCAACAGCACCAGACCTTTGGGGTCGCTTTGACGAAAATAGTCGAAGCTCTGCATAAAGCACAGAAAACTTCCAGCAACGAGTCCGATCGCAGTCCCTTTCATAAACGGGCTCCTCCAGCGCCTAGATGTTGGGCCCATATGCTGGGCGTGAATGCTTGAGTGTCCTATCTCATACGAAGCGCACAATGGTCAAGCAGGGTGAAACAGAGCACAGGAGTAAAGTTTGGGGCTCAATTTCCGACTCCTTCCCTCAGGTCGAAGAGGAGCCATTTTATGTCTAGTGTTATGGTCGAAAAGAGGCGCAATCCTAAGTTGCGTCGTACGATTGACGATATGCTCGGTCAAGATGAGGCCATCCAGATCACAGCGAATGGTGTGGAAGAGCACTTCCTGCTCGTCACCAACCAGTGGGTCGCGATTATACAGGAGAAGGTGCGTGTGTGGGGCGCAAACGAGATTCAAATGGAGACGCGTAACTTTCTGTTGCGAGATATTGTACGCGTAGAGATTCACGCCAAAGGCAATGTGTGTAACTTAGAGCTGATCTTGTGTAAAAAAGACGACACAGCCGATACGTCTGTGCAGCTGGAGCGATGCATGCCCTTTAATAGTCTTGACGCAAAAAAAGCTGTCAAACTCGCGATGGACATCGAAGCAAAGATTAAACAGTTTTCAGACTATCAACCGACCGGTACCCCGCCTATGGCCAATACTGATCA
>CAUZQN010000377.1:0-4110 GCA_963581605.1 uncultured Binatia bacterium (SeqCode) | reverse complement strand
TATGCGGGGTCCATATACTCGCGCCAAAAATCGGGCGGCTCTAATATGTGGCCGTCTGCATCAATGACGTTATAGGTGCGACTCATAGACGTCCTCCTTTGGATCTCTTCCCCATGTCCGGGTCCTCCCACCTTCCGTTTGAGCGAGCAAGCTTTGAAGAAATGCGGAGAAATGCCAAGAAATGGGAAGAAGACTTGAAACCTCAAGGGGCAAGACATATGCTCCCGGTAGCAAAAATCTCAAAAACCTCAAAAACTTACAGTGGAGGGATGACGTTATGAGACCACCAGAAGTCCAATCCGGCATGATGCAATACCCTGGCCAGGGCGATACACCGATCAACGCCTATCAGAGCCGTCCGACGACCTCCGGGCCACACCCCGGTGTGGTTGTCATTATGGAGGCGTTTGGTTTGAACGACCATATTAAAGACGTGGCCGATCGCTTTGCTCGGGAAGGCTATATTGCTTTGGCGCCGGATATGTATACGCGTGAAGGAAGTCCGGACCCCAACGATATCGACGATGTGATCAAGATCATGTTCTCTGTGCCAGACTCCCAAGCCATGGCCGACCTGGATGCGGCCGCGCGGCATATCAAGGGCCAGTCAGACTCGAATGGAAAAGTCGGCGCCATCGGCTTTTGCTCAGGCGGACGCTATACGCTGATGTTTGGCTGTACGAGTAAAAATCTGGATGCGGCAGTGGATTCTGCCGGCGGCTTTATTATTCAAGACGACCATCCACCGACCCGGCCCGTCTCCCCGATCGATATGGTCAACGACCTGTCTTGTCCCCTGTTGGGACTGTTTGGCGAAGAAGATGCCAACCCATCACCCGAACACGCCGAGCGTCTCAAAGCAGAGCTGGACAAATATGCCAAGACGTATGAGCTGCATATGTATCCCAATGCCGGCCACGCCTTTTTTGCCGATTACCGGGACAGCTATCGACCTGTTGCGGCTCAAGACATGTGGCACCGCGTGCTGCTTTTCTACGGCCAACATTTGAGGAACTAGCTGGTGTTGCATCGTGGCGTGGGCCAGTGCCCTACGCACTAAAAATCACAAAAGGAGATACAGCCATGGCAGTCGAAAAATTCCCCGTCGAGGCGAGCCATATTCTGATGTTTGCTCGTTCAGTCGGCGACTTTAACAAGATCTATTCTGACGAAGAGTACGCCAAGACGACTGAGCCGGAGTCCATCATTGCCCCGCCGACGTTTGTCCAGGCAAGTGCCCAATTCGATCCCGACTATTTTCTGCGACCCAAACCCGGCAAGACGTGGTTCGGCTCGGGAAAAGAGCCCACGGGCGTGAAAAAAGAGGCTGGCGGTGGCGGCGGCGGTGGTGGCGGCGGCCTGCATGCCGAACAGCATTATGAATACCACCGCCATCCCAAACCTGGTGATGTCCTCACCGCGACTGAGAAGCCGGGTAAGAAATGGGAGAAACAGGGCAAACGCTCAGGCAAGCTGTTCTTTTCTGAGACCGTTACCGAGTACCGCGATCAGAACGGCGAGCTGGTTGTCACGGCGCGGAGCGTTGGGGTCCAAACCGAGCGTCCGGTAGATCAATAGGAGGAAGGCTATGGCATTATCAGCAAGCAAACTGAAAGTTGGCGACACGCACGAAGAACAAGTGGTCGAAGATCTCAAGCGCACCCAGCTTGTTCAATACTCTGGCGCGTCGGGCGATTACAATCCGGTCCACACAGATGAGATTTTTGCCACCAAGGTGGCTGGATATCCGTCCGTGTTTGCCCACGGGATGCTCTCCATGGGCATGACGGGAAAGATGCTGACCAACTATGTTGGTGACGGGCGTCTCACAAAATACGGCGTGCGCTTCACCCGCCAGGTCTGGCCGGGTGATAATCTCACAGCCAAGGCCACGGTGAAGGAAATTCGAGAAGAAGAGGGCGGCCACATCGTTGACCTCGATGTCTCGACCGTCAATCAAGATGGGGTCGTGGTGATTAGCGGTTACGCTTCTGCGCGGGTTGATCCGTAGTTTCCTGACTCAAGACTCTTCAGCTCACCCTCTCCCTTTGAGTTCGCGGGGAGAGGGCAGGAGCCTTCCTGTAGATAGAGGTGCATGAGTAGGCAGGATAATTATAGGTAGGTGAACGCCAACTAGAGCACAGGAGCAATGCCATGACCGATCTCATCCTGCATCATTACGACGTATCACCCTATGCGGAAAAGATCCGTACGGTGTTGGGCATAAAAAATCTGACTTGGCGTTCGGTCATCGTACCTTCGGCGATGCCCAAGCCGGATCTCATGCCACTTACCGGCGGCTATCGCCGCACGCCAGTATTGCAAATTGGCGCAGATATATATTGCGACACGCAGCTCATGGCAACCCTGCTCGAACGCCTACATCCGAATCCTTCGATCTTTCCAGATGGGAACCCGGGCCTGCAAATGGCGCTCGGTAGCTGGGCTAATGGTCCCTATGTCGTCACTTCGGTTGCGCTCCGTATGGGCGGCGACGATCCATTCCCTGATAACCTGAACCTACCTGAGCATTTGTTCGAAGATCGCAAGAAAATGTGGATGACACAGTTCGATACGGATGCCCTTGGCCCGCGATTGGCGGGATACCGATCACAGCTCGACGCACATACCGATTTCATCAATCAGCAACTTGCCGACGGTCGTCCCTTCCTTACCGGCGCGAAACCATGCTGGGTCGATATGCATGCCATGTGGGACCCGTGGTTTCTGCTGCGATTCTCACCAGGAGAGGCGGAACGCGCGTATGGACGCTTTCCAAAAATAGCCGAATGGCTCGAACGCCTCGACGCGATCGGTCACGGGACGCGCGTGGAGATGGATCCATCGGATGCGCTCGACATCGCGCGCGCGAGTGAACCGCTACCTGCGACGGGAATCGTTTCGCACGATCCGATCGGCATTGCAGCCGGCACAAAGGTATACGTATCACCCTCGGATTACGCAGAGGCGCAGATAAGGGGTGAGCTTGTCGGCACCACGGTGTCGAGCGTTTCGATCCTGCGTGAAGATGCGCGTGTCGGTGAAGTGGTGGTGCACTTCCCCAAGATCGGTTATACGGTCGAACCGGTTTAGGGAAAGCTATTGGGAGGACGCTGCTATAGATCGGGGTCGCCTTGCAATTTTCGGGAAGACCTTTAATACAGGTTTGTCAAAGGTTGCCAGGGGGCATCCCTCTCGTTCTGCGAGTTCAATAAAAAGCGTATCGTAGGCTGTGACATTCGCCGAATGGGCACGGACGAGAGCGCCGTGCCATAGACTCTGTACCTGCACGGTTCGTATGCTAAGCGTTACTACTAAATCGAGCTTGTGGAGTGCTTCCAGAGGGGGCACAACTTTCGTGCGAACAGCCATCGCCCTGTAGATCAATCCATACCATGTCATTCATGCCATTGACAAACCTAAACAGGAGAGGACCACATGCCCTTTGTCACCGCATCGGATGGAGCGGAACTCCACTATGAAGTCGAAGGCGAAGGCTTTCCGCTTGTCTTTACCCACGGCAATATGGGCTTCGGGCAACAATTCTTTTTGCAAACCCGTATCTTCCGTAAAAAGTATCGCTGCATCTTGCATGATTTGCGCGGCTGTGGCCTATCCGACAAACCTCAATCCGAGGTGTATGACACCACCATCCATTCCTCTGACCTCCAGACCATCTTGCAAGCACTAGGCGTCAAAAAGGCCGTACACCTTGGGCATTCCTTTGGCGGACCGATCTCACTTCAATACTATTTTGACTATCCAGATGAGGTAGCCGGGCTAGCTTTTTTTGGGTCGTATTCGGCAGGAACCCAACTGGCGATTACCGAAGGGCAAGTGTTGCAATTCTACGAGACGATTCAGGGCAGGCAGCAAGTCTTTCAGACCTTTGTGACCCATGAGAAGTTCGCCAAATATAATCCCTACGGTGCGGACATCGAAGCGATGCTTCAGACAGAAGCCTGCAAGCCGCCGATCTACGCGAGCAAAGCCATTTGTCGCGGGTTCTCCCGCCTCAATTTTACTGAGCGTTTATCTGCGGTGCGGGTACCAACTCTCGTTGTCCATGGCGATACGGACAAACCCGTGCCATTTGAGACCTCAGGCAAG
>CAUZQN010000376.1:0-4119 GCA_963581605.1 uncultured Binatia bacterium (SeqCode) | reverse complement strand
CCATAACCTTCCGTCTATCGTCAATCAGATGACAATAAGGGAAATGGTATACGAGCCAGCATGCTGACCGAGTTTCTCATTGCCCTCCAGTTTCTGACCATCGTTCGCATCAAAAAAGAACTGCCGTTTGACGAAACATCTTTTGGGCGATCAGGGACGTTCTTCCCGCTGATTGGTCTGCTCATCGGAGCGCTTGTCTGGAGCGCCGATTGGTTACTCCAGCCACTACTCCCAACAACACTACTCAGCCTTTTCCTCGTAGGCTTATTAGCAGTCTTGAGTCGGGGGTTTCACCTCGATGGCGTTGCCGACAGTGCGGACGGGCTCTTTGGCAGTACCGAGCCACAACGAAGCTTGGCCATTATGAAAGACAGTAGACTCGGAACGTTCGGAGCCTTGGCTCTTTTTTTCGTGCTTGGCCTGAAAATCAGCGCCCTAGACATCCTCCAAGGTGGCTACCGGGATATTGCCCTTCTCTTTGGGCCTATGCTCGGTCGTTGGGCCTGCGTAGTCATGGCCTATAGCTCTCGTCCGGCGCGCAATGAGGGATTAGGGGTCGTTTTTGTGAATGGAGTCCAGTTTCGTGAGTTTGGCCTGGCCAGCCTCATCACTCTCGGCATTCTCTTCACATTGATCGAGATTGTCGGAATCGTGCTCGTCATTCCCCTTGGCGGGCTGATTATCAGCTTCACCCTGTATTGCAATAAACGCCTCGGAGGGACTACGGGAGATACATTAGGAGCCATTGGGGAATTGATAGAAACCGCAACATTCTGCCTCTTGGTTGTCTTGGCAGCGGTGGCCTTCACCACTGCCCCATAATGGGGAGGGGGCGAACTTCAGGGAAAACGTTACGAGAACGTTTTCCCATCGGCTCGGAAATGACTGGAGAGAAGGGGGGTTAGATGTCTGCGCGGACGGGAATCTCTACGTTCAGGGCTACATCGACAAGCGCCTCGCCTCGCAGCGAATAGAGCAGCGTCTGCTCCTCTCTCCATTTTTTCAGCGCGTCGCGCATACGACTGGGATTGATTCCAAGCACATCGCAGATATTTTCGAAGGAGAAGAACCACAGTCCGTCTGTTGATTTAATCCACTCCTCCGATTCCTGAAAAAGCCGTCTTTCGTGCGGCTTCTTCGCAAGCAAGTAGGTCTGGAAACAATGGACTGCATCCTCTAGCATAGCGAGCAAGAGCCGCTTCTCACTCTGTAAGGGTCTCCGCCCGAGCAAGGTGAAATATTGCTCCGGCAAGAGGGTGTCTGGTTCAAACATAGAGCCTCTCCTCTAGAGATAATGGGGGGTTTGTGCCGTGTGAAGGTGGTAAAGTAACGGAATTCTATCTATAAGTAAAATAAAAAAAACTTCTTTCAATCATTAGCAACTATGCATATTGAAACGCTCAAGGTTTTTTGCGATCTCGCCGAGACAGGCAGCTTTTCCCTGGCGGCCTCGAAGAACTTCATCACCCAATCCGCAGTCAGCCAACAAATACGCGGATTGGAAGAACGCTATGGACGCGAGCTGGTCGAGCGTTCAAAAGGAAACGTCCGGCTCACCCAAGCCGGTACGGTCTTATATCAAGCCGGCAAAGAAATTGTACAGAAATACCGCGAGATTGAAGATAGTCTGCAGAGCCTTTCGCGCTCTGTCGCCGGCACTGTCCGGATCGCAACGGTCTACAGTGTCGGGCTGTATGAACTATCTTCTCCGCTGAAGAGCTATCTCCAGACGTTTCCGGATGTCAATATCCATCTGGAATATACCCGGGTTAACAAAATCTACGAAGACGCGAGTCGTGGGGATATTGATTTGGGCATTGTTGCCTATCCTAGTAAACGTCCACAGATTCAGCTCACTCCGTTTCGAGAAGACCGCCTCGTCCTTATTTGCGCACCGCAACACCCGTTCGCCTCGCTCCAACGCATAAACATGAAAAAGCTTGATAGAGAGAAATTCGTCGGATTTGAGCGGGATATTCCGACCCGGCGTGCCCTGGATCGTATTTTTCGTCAGCATAGCGTGAAGGTGCAGTATACGATGGAAATGGACAATGTTGAAACAATGAAACGTGCGGTTGAAATCGGGGCAGGGATCGCCATTGTACCCGAACCTTCCGTTTCCCTTGAGGTAGAAAATGAAACGCTCAAGGTTGTCCAATTTTCCGGTGAGGCCCTTATGCGCCCGTTGGGCATTATTTCAAAACGAGGCCGACGTTTTACGCCAGCGACACAGAAATTTGTTGATTTCCTCAGGAAGAAGCCGTCCCAGAATACCTTGGAAGCGTCGGACCGTGCCCGCCACGAAACGGTGTCGTAGTCCAGACTGTTCACGAATTCCGAAGCACTTTTTATCCCTTTGATCCATGTCCCTCGCCCAGGAGCCTGCAATGTCTGAAGGGCCGACTGACCTAGAGACAGCATTCAAATGTATCCGAGAACAGCGTCAACTTTCTCGTACGGCCGCAAGCACGGCCGCCCAGATACCAGCGCATTATATCGCCGTCCTTGAGGGGGAAGGGGAGAGGCATTGGCTCGCGGATCCCTTATATCTCGTCCCGTTTATTCGCACGTATGCGAGGTTTCTTGACATCCACGCTGAAGCCGCAGTTGCTCAATTCCTGAGCACCCTGCGTCAAAAAGAAGTCGAAGGAATAGAACCAACAGCAATAATTCATGCCGGCCAGACGCGTTTTCCATTTGGCCCGGTCATGCTTGTTTCAGGTTTAGTGGCAGCTATTGCCCTCCTCTTCTTCATTTGGCACCAACAAGCTCAAGACACGCCCCCATCCACCTCTGCCTCGGCTTCTACCTCTTCTTCGGCTCTAGCCGTGTCTTCCCCTGTGCTCCCGTCACCTTCACCAGCCACCGCTCTTCCTGTATCGCAGCAGGAAGAGCCTGCCGTCCAAGGAAAGCATTCACTTCAGGTTCGAGCCACACAAGAAGTCTGGCTACGCGTCGTAGTTGATGATCGGCAGGCAACGCAAGCACTGCTGCAACCCGGAGAGGGGAGAACCTGGCACGCTCAGGAAGGCTTCACCGTTACCGTCGGTAATGCGGGCGGAGCTGAATTCACACTCGACAACCAGCCCATTCCGCCTTTAGGCGTCTCAGGCCAGGTTGTCCGCGATGTCAGGCTCCCAGCTTTAGCGGACTAGCCTGATCGTAGGCCTTTTAGTCTTTTGAATTTTGCCCTGCCCCTCGTTCAGTGCGAGCAGAAGCGTCTTTCAGATACTCAGAGAATTCATAGATCCCGTACGCCTCACGTCCCTGCCACACGGTTCGTGATAGACCAAATGTCACCGCCAAAGCATCCCCCTTTTGGGCATGCCGGACAATAGGAATAGCCGTCAAGGTTTCTCCCTGACATTCAAGTGACAAGGGCGCAGAGGAAGGGAAGGCAACAGAGAATTTCGTTGGCCGACCATGCTCAAAGGAATACTCAAGCTGCCAGTCTTGGGGGTCAAGTGGATATGGAATACCATTCTGATATACAATGCCGGAAGAACGGGGCCCTTCAGGAGTTTCAGACCGCGCTAGGAAAATCCCAAGATCCGATCCAAAAGGGAGTGACAAAAGGCGGCGCGGCAAGAGACGGTCCGTTTCATCAGGCCTGAGTACATCAACAAAGCCCCAAGCGTTGACGGGGTATTCTCGGTCCGGAAAGGTGACGCTTCCCTGGAGTTGGCAGAGCTGAATAAGGGCAGCCCGGTCTGCAGTAAACGCAGGAAACAGCAACTGCAGGTCTACTGTAGCCGGCTCTATCCATGAGGCAGCCAACCCATCTTCGAGTCGAATAAAAGCCTGAGGATGGGAAAAACGCATTATTGTTCCCTGGTAGTGAATTGACAGTCCATTCGGCTGCCGCCGCCATACGAATTGCCCGACTTGGACCTGGCCGCGGTCCCGTCGACTCGTATCTTCACCCGTAAAGAGAACCATCTCCGTCCCGCCTAAGGACAAGAGCAAGCGTCCAGCATGAACAGGAGCCGCCGGGTCAAACTCCACTCCGCCCATTACGCCTAAACCACTACACGGGTCATGAAAGTGTAGGGCGAGGCGGGTAGGTTCATGCTCCCACGTCCAAGGCAACAGGGAATCATACGGTGTTTCATCATCTTC